>JAPOSK010000396.1 GCA_026709725.1 Paracoccaceae bacterium
GGATGACTCGCGGACATTTGCCCTGACCATCCCCCAGTTGCCCGGTGCGCTGTGCGTGGCTGTTGGCAATGCCTATCTTCTCTGCCGGATCGCGGATACAATTGAAGACGAACCGACCATGTCGGCACAGGTCAAGGAAGGCTTTGGCGATCAATTTGTTGAGGTTATTGCCGGGACGGCGACCGCAGAGGATTTTGCGGCGGAACTCGGCAAATGCCTGTCATCGTCGGCGCTTCCCGCTGAGCACGATCTCATCCGGCAGACAGCCAGGGTCATTCGCATTACACACAGCCTGTCGATGGCCAAGCAAAAGGCACTGAAGCGCTGCGTTCGGATTATGACAAGACAAATGATGGAATTCCAGCAGACATCCGGAGTGGCAGGGCTTGCGGACATGCCTGCGATGGACCGTTACTGTTATGCCGTAGCCGGTGTTGTCGGTGAAATGTTGACGGATCTCTTCTGTGATCACTCACCCTTGATTAAGGCCCGACGGGACCGGTTGATGCCCCTTGCGCTGTCCTTCGGTCAGGGGTTGCAGATGACAAATATCCTCAAGGATATCTGGGAAGATCGGAGTCGTGGGGCCTGCTGGCTGCCACGCGATGTCTTTGCCGCTCATGGTGTCGACCTCAGTACGGTCGCGGCGGGGCAGGACAATATGAGGATGATGTCCGGGATTCGTGAGCTTGTCGGGATTGCCCGACAGCATCTTGATAAGGCCCTGAAATATATCCTGCTGATACCGGTCGAGGAAACCGGGATTCGCCGCCACTGCCTCTGGGCGCTTGGTATGGCTGTTCTGACCCTGCGGCGAATTGCAGCCATCCCGTCTTATGCCGAAGGCAAAGATGTCAAGATTTCCCGTCGGAACGTGAAGATGGTCATTATGGCAACAAATCTGACCACCCGTTCTGATTTCGCTTTGCGCCTGCTGTTTTCCGGGCTCAGTCGCGGCTTGCCATAAGTCACACCACCGCTCAAGCGGTTCCACGACCCTCCATGATCAAGGCGGAGTGCGAAGGTGGATGAGATGTCATCGGATGGGAAGCATGAAAGGAAAAAATTCCCGGATCTTACCGGATCTTGGGAATTTGTGGCTCGCCGGGCAGTCTCAGCTCGCGCGGCAGTCGGAAGAAGACATTTTCTTCAACGACATCAAGATCCTCGACCGTTGTATCAAACAGTGTGTTCAGCCGGGAGACGAGACCTTCAACCAGGATCTCCGGGGCAGAGGCACCCGCAGTGATTCCCACAGAATCAACACCTTGGAACCACTCAAGTTTAATGGCACTTGCATCAGGAATCAGGTAACTCTGCACTCCGCCGGTTTCACATATCTCCCTAAGTCTGTTTGAGTTTGAACTGTTTTGGGCTCCAATGACAAGAACCAGTTCACAGATATCCATCAGTTTTTTGACGGCATGCTGGCGATTCTGGGTTGCATAGCAGATATCTTCCGCTCTGGGGCCAGTAATCTCAGGAAAGCGTTTTTTGAGCGCAGCAACAATCTCTCTTGTATCATCAACGCTCAGGGTTGTCTGGGTGACATAGGCGATCCTGCCGTGATCGGTTGGTTGCAGGGTCTTGACTTCTTCCACGGTGGAAATCAGGGTGATCTTGCCCTTGACCTGACCAAGCGTTCCCTCGACTTCCGGATGGCCTTCATGACCAATAAGCACGATCTCGTGCCCCATCCTGGCATAACGACGGGCCTCATTATGAACCTTGATAACCAATGGACATGTCGCATCAATCGTGTGGAGATTTCGCAGTTTGGCATCTTCCTGTACGCGCCGTGAGATCCCGTGCGCACTGAAGACAGTGACAGCGCCCACCGGAATTTCCTCAACCTCCTCGACGAAGATTGCTCCGATCTTGCGAAGGCTTTCAACCACATGCCTGTTGTGGACAATTTCATGACGGACATAGACCGGAGAGCCATACAGTTTCAACGCCTTTTCGACGATGTCGACCGCGCGGACAACACCTGCGCAAAACCCCCGGGGACGGGGAAGGAAAATTTTGATCGGCCTCTTTTCAGAGGTGGAACCAATGACTGTGCTCCCCATACTCTTTCACCCGTATCATACCCGAACGCCGGACCACGGGAGAGGATCACCCACGGCGATCATCCCGACAGATCCGTTATATGCAATTCATTGCCGGAGGGCAATGGCAGTTCTGAGCCGTCCCCGGGTGTAGCATGTGGGAGCGGGGCGGAGCGGCCAACGGGTCTCTGGACCATGCACAACCGGGCGTGGATTGTCAGGCAGCCATACGTTCAGATTCGGTTGCCCGTGCAGGGGTCCATGTCAGGGCCTTGCGGTTACACCGATGCTGTTCATAAAGGTCGAGGGCATGGATTGGGAAATCGTGGCGATAGAGTTTGTGGTCGGGGAGTGCGGTCCGGAAAAGACGCCGGTCATGTCCTGTTCGAGCCAGGACCCATCTTCCGCTTGCGCATCAAGGAGGAAAGTGGCGCCCGGTTGATCTCCGGGGGCGATCAGGCGCGAAGGAGGACCGGGAAGGCATGACGGTTCAATCCCGAACCTTGAAGGGTTGGCGCAGGAACAGCCCCCGCGTCAGACCCTGTCCCCACGGCCCGAGACCGCCCCATCGACCGAGGGGGCTTGTGCCGCTGCCGACACCGTTGCCAATGCCGTGCTGCGGGATGTCGGTCGGGCCGGCCAGGCCGCCGATCCTGCGGCGATGTGAGAGGCTGCCCGGCCCCCTGGTCCCAAGATCCCCCTTGACATCCCCGCCAACCCCACTGCCCCCTTGGGGCCATGGACACCGGGAGCCCTGATCGTGCGTGTGCGAGCGGATCACCCGCCTGGCGGAGGATATGGCTAGACGGGATGCAGAGGGGGCCAAGCGCGAGACGCGCCTGATTTTCGCAATGATCGCCATTGTCGCCCTCGGCTTCACGATCTTCGGGTTTGTGACGGCCTGATCCGCGGCCCCACACTTCCCCGTGCGGACCCTATTGGCAGCATCCAGGCTGCTGTTCAGGTTCCTCTCGTGCCCCGCGGTTGGACTGGAATTGTATCGCGCAACATAAAATACAGGGGGCGGCCTGCCGATCGCCCCGGGTGTGTCCGTTCCGTCCGGTCACTTGCTGTCGGTGTGACACATGTTGGTCTTGTGAATCCAGGTCCCGCCGTCGGTGTTGCAGTCCTGCCGGTCCTGCACACATTGCGCATCGCCGCTGACGCCGTTCGCAACGCATCCCGCCCCACAGGATCATGATGTGGTTCGTGTTGACCGCTGCAGCCATTGGGGTGAGTGTCTCGGCTTTCATTGATCTGGTGGCTGGGGCGATTGCAGCGCGGTAGAATGTGATGTTTATGGATTGAAGATGATCGGGGACATGCAGATCTCCGGGTCCACCATACGGGGATCACGCCCTGTATCGGAGATGACTTTGCCAGCAGTGCTGGGGATATGATACCGGCTGAGTGGTTCGGAGTGGTGCCATGCTTCGGGATTGCAAAGGACCCATCTCTTGGTGTGAGGACGGCGGATCAATGGGCTCATAATACAGATGGTCAAGGACCAACTCGCGCCAACACCGATTGCGGATGTAATCCCTACGGAAGCCGAAGGCTTTGATGGCGATCCCATCCTGCGTGTTCAAGTGGTACTCGGTGAGAAAGACCATACACTGGATCCCGACAAGGTTCTGGAATTGGGCCGTCTGGCGTGGATCAAACTCTTTGAGGAAGGAACAGACCGCTTTCCGGTCTTCAGCTACATGACGGAAGAGGATGTCGCCGAGCAGCTCCCTGATGCAGCCCAATGACCTGATTGTCAGTGCGCGGCGGCTTCTGGACAAAAGGCCGCAAGGGCAAACCCCGACAGTCGGATCTCAAGCGTGCCATGAGCACGGCTTATTACGCCATGTTCCATGCGCTGTGCCGCAACTGTGCCGATTCCTTTATCGGCACAAGCTGCGCTTTGCGAAGCCAGATGGCGTGGAGACAAGTCTATCGGGCTGTGGACCACGGACATGCCAAGACGCAATGCATGAACCAGGGGGTGATGTGTCAGTTTCCTCCGGAAATCCAGAGATTTGCCGTCAAGTTGATAGAACTGCAGAACCGCCGACACCAGGCCGACTATGACCCTCTCAGCTCATTCACGCGGGCCGATGTCTGGACAGAGACTGATGCCACCCGGACTGTGATTAAAGAGCTGAAGAACTCCAGCATCAAGGATAAAAGAGCATTTGCGGCATGGACAGCATTGAAGCACCGGAAACCATAGCGTTTGCCACGCGGCCCTTGGCTGAGTTCACTAAAGGGGCGGATGCGGGCAGGGGAAAGCGGATCAGTCGTGGAGCCAGTTTCCCAAATCCAGCATCCCACCATCACTGAATCGATACCATTTCCGGCACGCACGCTTCCAATCGGTGACGGTCCTGTAGAGTCTCTGCTCCAACAAGGAGCACATCCTCCCCCGGCCTCACATCCGGCCGCGGAGGGCAGACAAACAAAGGCGGAGAAGCAGTGACAGCGGATGACAGAAAGACCCAGGGACAAACCCGTCACAGCGGGCAAGACCACGGGGGCCGGAAGATCCCATCCGATGACGGTGGGAGGGGCCACACTCACCGCGGACGAGCGCAAGCGGCTCCAGGCGATCAGGGGCAGTGGCAAGGGCGCGGAGTGCCGCAAGCGGGCGCACATCCTCCTCCTCGCTGACAGGGACCGTGCGGGCGGCCCGCCATCATTGAACTGATCGCAGGGACGCCGTCCGTCCCATCACCTCTGGCCATCACCCCCCCCCGGACCGACATCCCGGGCGTGGGCACACCGCCATCCCGACAGCGTCCGCAAGCCGTGTGTCATGGACGGGCTGGAGGCCGCCCCCATCCCTCGCCCTTGATGGGCCTCACCCCTGATGGGCGCACGGTGCAGGTCAACCGCCGGGTCCCCCATCGCCCCTGTAGGGGGGGAGACCCTGGTCAGCGAAGTGGTGGCTTGGCAGGTACGGCGCAATGCGGACAGGAGACCCGTGAACGGATGGTTCCGAACCGAGGACGCCCGGGATCAGGCTGAAGTCGCTCTGTCCATCAGTTCAGTGATGGTGGGAGACCGGCGGCATCTGACTTCGTCATCATGCAGAGTGCGCCTGCATGTCAGCCATCCGGGCGACAGGTTCAGAAACCGTAACTCATCACCGCAGACAGATAGGCATCGTCGCGAACATGCCATGTTGCCTGATCGAGCGGTGTGGGCTTTTGCAAAAATGTGTAGGCCTCGACCTCGAGCGACAGGGAATTGTTGAGGCGCCGCTCGAACAGCAGTGTCAGACTGCGCGTGGGATAGTCGGCATCATCGACCATGGCGGCAGTAAATGATGTGTCACCAACATCATTCAGAGCGTAGCGGGTGGCCAGGAAGAGATCATTCTGCCAGGGTGTTGTTGCATAGGCCCGTCGCTCATCCTGACTCCATTCGGCGAAGAATGTCAGGTCGGCGCCACTCTCAAAAATTCCATAGAGTGTGTATTCGCCTCCAACGACAAAAGCCCTGTATCCTGATGTGTCCTGGCCCTTGCGATATCCCTTTACCCCAAATCCTGACCGGCTGATCATCTCGGCCTTGCCGATGAAGTCGCCGAGCGTCAGCTGCAGATCCAGACCAATCTGCTCAATCTGTGGATAGCAGTGTCGGTATGGCTCAGGACTCTGTTTCATTGGAAGCCGGGGGTTTCCATTTCGGCAGACCTCCGGTTCCAAGTTGCCGGGCAGCAAGACGGGCTCCCGACTCGTGCCCCTGAAGGCACTGATGCCAAAGTCCAGCACACTGATGCTGTTGCTGTAGCGGGCAGCCAGGCCAAGATGCCGGTCATGCTTGGTATCGACATAGAAAATGTCTCCGCCCTTGTCACTTACAGGCAGGTCCGTTCGCAAGCGTCCTTCGGCACCAGGGTAGGTGCGGGGGCGGTGCAGGGGGAGAGCGATAAGATTCAGTGTTCCCCAGGCACCTGCCAGCGTGCCATGGATCATGGGTTGCCCGAGTTTTTCATCGCCGGCAGGGTCGGCGGCAAGATCAGTCTGGTTGACGATGTTGACGGGATTGTCTGACTCTGCTGTACCCCAGAAGACCTGATCAATGCCCACGCGGAGTTCCCACTCCGTATCGCCCAGGTAACCGTAGGTGAGGTAGTATCCTTCGCGGATGTCGACATCGATGGCTTCCTTGCCGTCTGTATCCCAGCGGAAAGATGGTGTAAGAGTGAACGCTCCCCCTTCAGCGTGCTCAAAATAGAGTGATGGTCTGAAACTCACATTGGCAGGATGATGCTTCTGGTGTGGATGGGCCGGACTTTGGAAATACCCGGCGGCGCCAAAGTCAAGAGTCCCGGAAAAATCCAGCCCCCAGTCACTGGAATCCTGGGAATGACCGGGCAGTGACCCGCAGGCAAGGATGGCTGCACAGATCCAGCTGCGCAGGACTGCGTGGAGACTCACTGTATGGAGATTCTCGACCTGCTACCGGGCACGTCTCAATGCTGTCTGGGAGAAGTCCCGTTCATTCAGCCTGGTATCAAAGTCAAAATTGTTCCAGTGCATGACTGTCCCCTTGCCAGTCAGGTGGTTGACCATATTCAACTCACCGGCCCGCCAGAAATCACCGTATTGATTATAGTTATCATAGGCGAGGGTCTTCAAATGAGCATTCTTGCGATCATAGTACTCGACTTTCCATCTACGGAATGTTTCCGTATCATGCCAGATCAGTTGACGCGAGTAGCCGGAGCCTGTTGTCAGAGGCACCGATTCGGTCAC
>JAPOSK010000204.1 GCA_026709725.1 Paracoccaceae bacterium
CCGAGACCGTGATGCCCGATCCACGGCTCCTCGACGCGTATGCCAGGGGCGATCGCGCGGGGATGCGGGAGCATTGGCTTCTGCCCAGGTGCGAGGGCGGTGCGGGCGGTCTCCCGGTGATGCATCATGCCATGATCCGGGTTGGCACCGGGGTCTGCGATGTCAATGAGGTCGAGGAGGAAATCGATCTCGTGCGGGCGTATCGGCGGGACTACGCTGCGCTGGCAGCCGATCTGCCTGAACAGGTCCGGGCGCTGGCGGCATGAGGGTGGTGCGGTCGGGACTGGAGTGGATGGGGCAGCGGCTCCTGCGGGTCCGGTTTGGCAGCGAGTTGCGCTGCCGGTTCTACCGGGAGCTGATCGCCCTCGTTGATGCCGGCTTTTCCTGCAGCGAGGCGATCGATGCGATCTGGAAGATCAAGAGTGCGGATGGGGCAAGGGGGCACGACCCGATTGCCCGCATCCTCGGTCGTGTCCGGGCCGGGTTGCGGAATGGCAATGGTCTTGGTGCGTCATTGCAGCCCTGGATCCCGCGGGACGAGCATATGGCGATCACGGCCATAGAGACCAGCGAGATGTTCGGCCGAAATCTCGAGGTCTACTGCCGGACACTCGAGCGGTCCGGGACGATCCGGTCCGACATGATCAGCGTGCTGGCCTATCCGGTCCTCTTGCTGGCGATGACCTACGGCATACTGGTTTATTTCAGTCGGGGGATCGCACCCCAGATGGAGACGCTGCTGCCGGTTGCGCACTGGATCGGGATTGCGAGGATCGTGTTCCAGGCGGGTGAAGTGCTCGATTGGCTGCTGCCGGTGGTGGTCCTGCTGGTCATCGTGGTGCCGATCATGATGGTCCTGCTGCTGCCCCGCTGGGCCGGGCGGGGACGGATATGGGCGGACAGGCTGCCGGTGTTTGTCATGTACCGGCTCATGAGCGGTGTTCTGCTGCTGCAGTCGATTGCGTGCCTCGTTGCCAATGGCCTGACGCCGGTGGAAGCCATTGCCAGACTTCGACCGGTCGCCAATGCATATGTCGGGGCACATCTTGACCGGATCCGCAATCACATGCTGAACGGCGCCAATCTCGGTCTGGCCATGCAGCGAACGGCCCGGGGCTGGCCGGACCGGGAGCTTGTCCTCACCCTGCGCATCCTGTCACGCTCGCAGGATTTCCATCGCCATCTGCAGATGATTGCCGGGCAGTGGCTGACGAAGAGCCATGAACGCATCCACCGGACCCTGGCCCTGATGCGGGCTGTCATCTTCCTCATCGTCTTCGGGGTGATCTCGGCAATCGTGATCGCCATGTATGACCTGCAGGGCCAGATCACGGCCGCCTGGTGAGATTGGTGTGGATGCGGCGTGTGGGTCTTTCAATAGGACGCGGTTAACTGTAGCGTGTTCATCAGGGTGAGAGTTGCCGGGTCAGTTACTGTGCTGTGCCGATGTCGAGACCTGCGTGCTCAATCAGTTCCGCGAATTCTGTTCGTGGACGCGTGTTCATCAGCCTGCCCCTGCTCTGTGTCTGTTGCTGACAATATGTCCCCCGTTCCAGTTCAAAGTGCAACGGGAGCGGCGGGGCCGGACCCCGTGGCGTGCTGGCGGGCGAATCGGCACGGGAATCCGGGAAAATGGGCTCCAGCGACGGATTCGGGCAATTCGGTCGCTGATCGGGGTCGTTCGGATGTTGCTTGATTTGTCCGAAATATGTGTCATATTTCCGACATGACGATACTGACACAAGATACAGGTCTGCGCTCTCAGCTCCTTGCCCGCGTCGCGGCCACGCCGGATGAGGTCTGGGTTCCCGGCGATTTCGCAGACCTCGGCAACCGCCCTGCTATCGACAAGACCTTGCACCGCCTGGTCGCCTCGGGCGACCTGCGCCGTATCGACCGGGGCCTCTACAACCGGCCGCGGATAAACGACCTGACTGGTCGTCCGACAGTACCCGACTACCGTGCAGTCATCCGCGCCGTCACCCGCCGCGACCGGGCCGCGCCCTCATCGACGGCATGACCGCCGCTAACGAACTCGGTCTCACCACCGCGGTGCCGGCCCGCATCGAGGTGCTGGTCGATGCGCGGTTAAAACCGATCAAGCTCGGCAACCAGGAACTCCACTTCAGGTATGCAGCGCCCAGCCGCCTCTATTGGGCCGGTCGACCGGCCATGCGCGTGGTCCAGGCACTGCACTGGATGCAGGACATGCTCTCCGAGGACAGCGAGCGTCAGCTCGTCGAGAAAAAACTGCACAGCCTCTTCGCCGATCCTCGGCACGGCAAATCCATCCGGGACGATCTGCGGGCAGGTCTCCCGGCCCTGCCGATCTGGATGCAGGAGATCCTCCGCGGGTTGCTCCTCCCCGCCGACGCAGACATATCGCGCCGATGACTGCCGACGCCTACAGGCAACTCATAGCCGCGACATCGCGCGACCGCCTCGACCTGTTTCTCACGACCGCCAGCCGGCTCGGTACTCCGGTCGGCAATGTCGAAAAGGACTTCTGGGTCTGCTGGACATTGAACGCGCTCTATCAGGAGCGGCCCACCGGCGGCCCCGCCTGCTCTTCAAGGGCGGTACATCCCTGTCGAAAGCCTACGGCCTGATCGAGCGCTTCTCCGAAGACATCGACATCACGGTGTTCCGCGACGACCTCGATCAGCCAGCCACTGTCGAGGAACTGGAGGCCCTTTCGAACAAGAAGCGTCGAGCCAGGCTCGACACGATCAGGGCGCGTGCCGCGCCTACATCACCGGTCCGCTGCGCGGGTTCCTGGACGCGCAGCTCGCCGACGCCACCGGCGGCGCCGGCCGTATTGAGATCGACGACGCCGATCCCGACGAGCAGACGCTGCTCGTGTGGTATCCCGAGGTCGAGTCACGCGACGACGCCTATGTTCAACCGGCCGTACGTATCGAATCCGGCGCAAAGTCCGCTCTCGACCCCCACCTCCCAGTCTTGATCCGACCCTACATCGCCGAGGATGCCCCAGGCCTCGATCTGACGACCCCCGACGTGACCACAATCGAGGCCACCCGCACCTTCTGGGACAAGGTCGTGATCGCGCACGGCCTGCGCCGTTGGCACGAGCGTCAGGGGTTTCTTCGTCAGGAGGGGCAGCGTGTGTCGCGGCACTACTACGACCTCCATTGCCTGTTTCGCTCGGACATCGGCGAAGCCGCGCTCGCCGATCATAATCTGGGCACCGATTGCGTTCACCACGCCCGGATGTTCTTCGACCGCCCCGACTATGACCTCGCCTCTGCCGTTCCGGGCTCATTTGCAATCGCCCCGACTGGCGCGATGATCGGTGCGCTCGACCGCGACTACGCCAACACGACGGCCATGATCTTCGGAGCCGCCCCTGCGTTCGAAGAAATCCTGGCATCCATCCAGGAGTTCGAGCTGGCCATAAACGGTGTCGATTACCGGTGACCGAGTCGATCAGGGCACAATAGATCGCTGCCCACCGCCTACCACGGCTCAGCCCGATCTGGGGTGATGTTGATCTGGGCCGGTGGGCCGTGCCCGGGTCTTTCAATCGGTCACCGGATGCCGGTGGCATGCTTGTGGCCTGTACAGCCGAGAAATCCAGCATATGCAGACAGACCGGGCGGTTGGATCACTGTCACCAATATGGGTACACAGCTTGGTCTGTTCGCTCTTCCCTGCGCACTGTCGGCGAGTTGTGGAGGCACCAGGGCGTAGTCAACTGTATCCTGCTGAAGGGTTCGGGGTTATCCACAAGGACGGGGATCGGGTGGCGAGAAACCGCTTGTGACTTTCACGGAGTGCGATGAGTGTTGGGCGCGGTTGGCGGCGGCCTGCGGGCAATGGAAGGAGAGATCGATGATGCGGGAAGCAGGGATGATGCGGAGGGTATGGATGATGCGACGGACTTGTGGGCAGTCGGTCTGTCCGGGAGATGATGCAGAGTGCGGGGCCACGCTGATTGAGGCGGCCCTCTTTACCGTGATCGCACTGGGGATCGTGATTGGCGGGATTGTCTTCTTCGAGCAGGCGTCAAACTCGGCCCGGGCCAATGATCTGGTGCGGACGATGGCCGGGCTGCAATCGCAGGTCAGGGCGCTCTTCCAGACCCAGTCGAACTATGGCACGGCGGCCCTGACGTCGGTGCTGATTTCAGCCAATGCCGTCCCGGCCAGCATGCTTGATGACTCGAACAGTGATGGCACCTATGATGCAATCGTCAATGCATTCGGCGGGGCGGTTGTTGTCACGGGGGCCGGTCGGCAGTTCACGATCAATCTGACCAAGGTCCCGGTGGATGTCTGCACGCGGGCCCTGCCGTTTGATGAGGGCGGCAATGGCCTCATCGGCAACGGGATCGCATCGGTCTCCGATGGCACGGACACCGATACCGACGGTCTGACATCGGCCGAGGCCGCGGCGTTCTGCTCAAAGAATGCCACCGGTGGTGAAGTGGCGCTGACCTGGACATTCGATCGGTAGGCGGTGGGAAGTCCCGAAAGCGAAGACAGCGGGCGCATGCATATTGTGACGCTGGCCACAAGGCGCCATGAGGAATGGATTCGCAGCCATGCGCGCATGTCGGTGACGGTGCTCGTGATGAGTGCAGCGACGGTGCTGTCGATCGGGATGATGCTCTGGGCTGTTCTGGCCAAACCGGAACCCGTCTTCTTTGCGACGCGGGAAGACGGCGGGATCCTGCCCCTGATTCCGGTCTCGACCCCGTTCCTCTCGGACAGCGGTGTGACCAATTTTGCCGTGGAGGCCGTCACGCATGCGCTGACACTGGATTTTGCCAACTGGCGGGATGACCTGACGGATGCGGCACGCTATTTCGAACAGCCCGATGGCTGGAACGGCTTCCTTGATGCGATCGAGGAGTCGGACATGCTGAACTATCTGCGTGATCACCGGCTCGTCTCGACCGTGGTGGCCAATGGGGCCGCCATCGTTGAATCGGGGCTGGATGATCGGAAGCGCTACAGCTGGAAGGTGCAGATTCCCCTGAGCATGACCTACGAGTCCGCCAGCGAAATCAGCCGGGAGCGGCTTCTGGCCGAACTCGTTGTCTCGCGTCTTCCAACCTGGGAGTCGCCCGATGGTGTCGGCATCACGCAGGTCGTCATCCGGCCCGGACGCGCCGACCCGTCGCTGTAGTCGCCTCGAATCGCGGTCAGGGGATGGGTTTGCAGCATGTCCGGAGGGCATTGGTTGTGCTGATCGGTCTCCTGTTGTCGGCCGTTGCCCAGTCTGAAGAGAGACCGCCCGCTGACCCGGACCGTGCGGCAGGCTTTGCCGACGCTCTGGAGGAGGCGTTCCCGATGACGCCGGAGATGATTCAGACATATCGGGAAACCCATGCAGCGAATGAGGCGGCCATCCTGACCCGCGTCGAACCCGAACCGCTGATGGATGCCATGCCGGTCTGGCTTGAGCCGGGCGCAAGCATCCCGGTCGTCAAGCTCACACCCGGGATTGCCTCTGTTGTGGGCTTTTATGACCGGTCCGGTCAACCCTGGTCGGTGCGGCAGTATATTCTGGGTGATGGTGAATCCTACGAGGTCATCCAGCTCGGTGAAGACTCCAACGCACTCGCCATCGCACCCAGGGCCCGGGTCGGCTGGTCGAACCTGGTCGTTGCACTGACCGGTGAGGCGACACCCGTCGTGATCCGGGTCCGGATCAGTGCCGAGGTCACGCATTACCGGGCCTCAATCCAGATCATGAAGGCCGGTCCGGGATCGCCGTCGCCTGGGGAGGATATCCCGCGTATCCGGGCCGGGGATGCCAGTCTCCTGGCGGCCCTGATCGGCTATGATCTGCCGGATGGTGCACAAAAAATGCAGATCACCGGTGTTGAGGCCGATGTCTGGCGCATCGGTGACGATCTTTTTCTGCGCACACGCAACCCGTTGCTGTCGCCGGCATGGAGTGCCCATCTGGCCGCAGCCGATGGAATCCGGGCCTACCGGCTCAAGCCGCACACGCATCTCCTGCTTGCCGATGGCGAACGGATCATCCGGGCCCGGGTGTCACCATGATGCGGTTCCCCATGTCGTTGCGGATGTTCGGGACTGCCGGGGTGAATGCCGGCGTGACCGGTGTCATCATCCGACGGATCATCATTCTTGCCGTCGTGCTGATTGTCACCGTAATCGGCGCGCTTTCGCTGTCAGGGATCGGCGCGCCGCGGGTCTCCAGTCTCTGGACGATCCCGGCGATCAAATCAACGCCCGGCGGCAATCGTCAGCGTGAGTCAGAGCGCTACCAGGCAACCGTCCGCACAGCGAATGATCAAAACATCACACGGGCCATGACGGAGGGTGCATCACACCTCCCCATCCCGGAGTCAATCCCGGAGGGTCGCGTCACCGAACAGGCGACCGGGACGCTGCCATGGATGCAGGTCGAAGAGGGTGAAGCCCGATGGGACCCTGACCCGCTGGTGGACAGGACAATTGATGCGCTCTCACCGGATGATGACCCGAATGGTGATGATGGGGGTGATGATGGGTTTGAGTCGGTGACGGGAGCCGACGGGCAGCCTGGTGCAGTGCCGGGAGATGTCGGCGTCATCGACAGTGCCGGTGTCGGGCATGATCTGCCTGTATGGGAGAGCGGGACACCGCCCCGGATAGAGATTGTCCCGCCTGAGAGGGAACAGGCACCACCGGTCCATGAACAGGAGCGGCTTGATGCCTATGCGGAGAGTATGCTGGCCCAGATGAGCGTGATTGCAGCCGGGATGACCATTGGACCGATGGGAGGTCAGATCCTCATGGCGGGTGAGCGGCGG
>JAPOSK010000556.1 GCA_026709725.1 Paracoccaceae bacterium
GTCCACTCCGTGGACATCGACTGACTGCAGATGCCGGTGGGTGACGAGAAATCTGCGAATACCGCTCTCGCACTGCTGCGATGCAGGGGGGCATGCGTCTCATATGGTGTGAACAGGCACAGGCAACCATCCCGAAGGCGACGCCCAGTTTGGGCACATCAATCAACTGACTTTGCTCCATGCACCGATCACATGCGGGAGAAGCGGCAAGGGGACCCGACATCTCAAGGCGTGCGGACATCTCTCTTCGGGGAGACCTTGATCAGGTGCTGCCAGATGTTGCAGGTTGAGCAAAAAAGAAAAGTTGCATAAGTGCAGGTCAGGTAAATTTCAGCATCATCCGGGGCATCCCCCAAGGGTATTGCGCCTCAGGCTGGAAGTGGGGAATCCTGAAACACCTGGACGATTGGACAATGTGCTTCAGACCTGCCGGCATGCCGGGGCGCGTTTCAAGGCAAGCAGCTCCCGGAAGTAATGGCAAGTGATTGAGTCGTGTGGAACACCATGCTGCCAAACAATGGCAATTGAGATTGCGCTCTCAGATATGACCGTCCCGAAAAATGGCGGGATTCTTGTTGGTATTGATACCGGGGAAAGGCGTGTCGGTGTTGCCGTCTCCGATACCGGTCTCGCTGTTGCCAGCCCCCTGAATGTCTATGATCGCAAGGGCGGCAGAAAAGATGTGCAGGCCCTGATCAGGATTCTTGGCAACCGGGTGGTTGGTGGGCTGATTTTTGGATTGCCGGTCAATATGGACAGCAGTGAAGGGCCCAAAAGTCAATCTGCCCGTGATTATGCAAAATACCTTGCGGGTGAATTGAATGTATCCTTCACGATGGTCGATGAGCGCCTGACAACCGTTGTCGCCGAAATGTCTCTCATCGCAACTGGAACCAGCCGGAAGCGGCGGCGTGAAATCATCGACAGCATTGCAGCGTGCCTTATCCTGCAGACCGCGCTTGATCGTCTGCAGTTTCGCAGGGGGCCTGCCGGCGAATCAGGCTGAGTCTTCTCATCGCCCTCCCGGCTGACCTGCATGACAGAATGAGGGTCGTGCATGACCCGGCAACGCGGATGGGCGGACTCCATCCGACTTCTCATGCGGAGGTGTGACTCTCCCGGAGTTCTCGAACATCTGCGTAGGTCTTGAGGAGATATGCGGAACCACCATCATTGACGGCTTCTTGATCAGACAATGCCGCCCGCCAGATCCCGGCACCGGGCTGACCGGCAGGCAATCCGAGCATATGCCGCGTGATCTGGCAGGGCCTGACGCCCTGATGCATGGCCCGGTCAATATAGTCGGCCATTGATGCCACGACTGCATCAGGGCAAGCCGATTGACCCCTACCGAAAACATCACGGTCAGCAGTGCCAAGGATCGCCATGGGATCGCGATATGCCATCCGGCCAATCATGACGCCGTCAAGACCATCCTCAATCTCGCCCAAAGCCTGTTCAAGACTGACGATGCCACCATTCAGGCAAAGACTGAGTTCGGGAAAACTCTGCTTCATGCGATGAACAAGCGGATAATTCAGCGGTGGGACCGTCCGGTTCTGTTTGGGACTGAGACCGTTGAGCAAGGCCTTGCGGGCATGAATGATCACGCGCCTGACGCCCCGCTCTGCCATGACTTCCAGAAACCGGGGCAGCTGCTCTTCAGGATCATGATCATCAATGCCAATCCGACATTTCACTGTGGCCTCCAGCTCGGGTGCTCCGTCTTGAAGAGCCTCAACGCAATCCGCGACAATCTGCGGTCTGGCCATGAGAACAGCGCCGAAACTTCCCTTTTTGACTCTTGGGGAAGGACAGCCGACATCGAGGTTCACTCCATCAACTCCTTCCGTGGCGGCGGCGGCGGCAGCACTGCGCATTGACCTTGGATCGCAGCCGCCCAACTGGAGAGCGACCGGATGTTCATCGGGGTCAATGCTCAGGAACCTTGCAGGATGTCCATGCGTGATGGCATTCACATGAATCATCTCGGTATAGAGCAATGCATGCCTTGAGATCTGACGATGCAGATAGCGGCAATGGCGATCCGTGTATCCCATCATCGGAGCAACGGAAAGTCGGCTGTGCTGATGGAGAGTGAAAGTCATTTCGGGTATGGACACTGTCATGAATCCTGTGGGCGGGACCGTTGCATCCGTCAGCATGGTTTTTCGGTACTGTCAGCGGAATCAGATCGTGATTCACGTTTTGGCAGCATGCCGACCGGATCGCTTTGTGATAGGGTGCGAATCCTGAAACATCCGGTTTTCAGCGGGCCGCTCTATCACAGATACCCGAATTTTGCAGAGGGTGTATGAAATTCTTCTCTTACACGGAAAAGAAACGCATCATTGGCTTTGCCTTTCTGCAGACTGTTCTGTCAGGTCGTGCCCTCATTTCAGATTCCGTGACGCTTTGCCTGCAGCCGGGGTCTCATTCAGTATCCGGCTGGTATGGCCAGAACATCGGCCTTCCGGTCATGCACGCCACATCGCTGCATGCAGCACTTCACATCCCCGAATCGCTCCATGGCAAGGACGGAACACCCGCCATGCTTGTGCAATTGCTCACTGCATTTGCCCTCTCGCTTGCCACAAACCGGACGCTCGTCAAGGACTCCCCCGCAGAAGCAGAAACACGCACCAATGAAGCGTACAACGAACTGTTTCCCGAGTTTGCTGACACCATCCTCTCTTCAGTCCCATCTGGTGAAAGCGGCCGGAATATCACTCTTGCACCTGATCTCGTTGACTTCGGAGTGAACTCCGGACTGGTTGCCGGAACGGGGACAGGTCTCAGGCCCGCTGACCAGGTCATCACCATCGAAATGGGCATGGATTGCTGTGCACTTGATGCCAATATTCAATTCATGAAAACAATTGAGCGCCTTGATCTCAGCCATCTGTGGCCGGAGAAAGACCTTGATCTCGCAGTCGCAGAACAGGCCCTTCGATCAACTGCCACCGTCAAGCCATCAACCGTCTGGTTCTACAGCAACGCTGCTGATCCGGCGCACGCATACCGATTGCAGGCCGCAGCATCATACCCGCTTCTGGCAGAACTGCTTGCCGAAACACCGACGATGAGGGCAGCCATCGACTCGGGCTCCCCGCTCGGGCCTGTCATCGCCGAAGAGACAGGGCTCACAATGGCCAAACTCAAGCGGCTGGGCAGGATTGAGTTGGCGACCGATGAGGTCCCGGAGCCGAATTTCGAGAGAATGACCCCGACAGTGATGCAGCATTCGGACCTGCGGAGTCTCCTGAATCTTTGCTGTCGGGTTGATAGCGGCTGGGTCCCCAACAGCACGGAATCCTGGATCCCGTTGCAGGGTCTTTACACCTGTCTGTCAGAACCGCTTGCCATACAATACGGGCAGGATGCAATTGACCTCCTCATGCCTGCCAGAGGGCAGTGGTTGTCCTATACCGCCAAACTCGCCGATGAGGTTGAGGTTGAACATGAGCATTTTGATGCACGGGCGATGCAGATCGTTGCTGATGATCTTGCCAGCTTCGTGGACGATTTTCTCTATTCGGTTCTGCTGCCTCAACTTCTGCACTTCAGGATACAGGGCGGCGACAGACTTCCCTATCCGACAACCGGGATGCTGATCGCTGCCGGGCAGGCCGCATTCAACATGTTTTCCGGGGTCGGTCAGGATCGAATCAGGATCCTGATGCGGCATGCAAGGCGGTGGCAGAATCGGATGCAGTCACTCTATGCAATCCAGCAACAGAATTCACAGGCCCCGGACATGGATGAGAAAAAACGGATCAGAACCTGCAAAAACTGGCCGGCACTGGCTGACGATTTCACGACGTCTGCAGGATATGTTGTTCGCTGCCTGAACACAGTCGCAAGTCTCAAGGAAGAATCCCGTCGACTGCATCATTGCGTCGGCAAACTCTACGTTACGCCTGCACGGTATGGGACAACGCATCTCTTCTCGATTCAGAATGCCGGCGGCGATCGCAGTTTCTCGACATTCGAGGTCAGGCGTCCTCTTTCCATCGAATTCGAGAAGGCGATCCGTGATATCTCTGTTGTGCAACACAAGGCATCATCCAACAGGAAGCCGGGCCCCAAACTCAGAGCCGCACTTGCGGAATGGATGTCCGGCATGACATCCGGTGCCATCGACTTGAATTTACAGGATGTTGTCGAGTGGTTTGAGAAGGCCCGGAGCGTTCGGCCCGTTCCTGACCAGAGCGATTCAAGCCGAATCAGTCCCCGGGAGGCATGGGACAGGATCCTGAAGACACGCTGGCAGGATTCAGATGTCAGTCCCACAATCTGCAACGAGTGGTACCGCCATATCCTCCCGCGCCAGTTCACGACACCCGATCAATTGCGCACCGAGAAGCACATTCTTGAACTTGGCCTGTAATGACCCCGAATTGAATCTCACGACAGCACCGGCCCCACAATGTCCCGCACCAGTCCGAAATGCCCGGGATTCTCCCCGCCGTCTTCCGCCCTCTCTTCGTAAGTCGAAAGTGTCGCAAGCGGAAAGGTGATGACATCAAAAGGCGGTCGGGAGACCGATGCATCATCAACCAGCGTCGCCGGCAAAACCCACTGCCCCTTCTACAGATTGAAAATCTCCAGAGGTTTAGGCCAAGATTGACAAACCACAAATGCGACACACCTTCGCGTGCATGGATGTCACGCTTCTCGTTCCTGTCAATGCGGCGGGTTGAAGACGAGAGCGCCTTGCAAACCCAATCGGGGGCGACCTCGAAATAAGCCACATCCAGATAGTCCGGCATCGTCCTGCTCCGCCAGCCCGCGAGATCGGGTACCAGGATATCCTCGCCGAGGTGCAGTTCCGGCTCAAAGACAATGTGCCAGCCGCCGGAACCACCATCACCCGGGTCCAAACGTCCCGCTTGCTTCAGCCTGTTGCTTCCGAAATTCAGTCAGCAACTCGTTCAGTCGACCACACAACCGGTCGGTGACTTTCCCTGGACTGCGGAACCAATCAGTCGACCAGACCCGCAGGATGTTCCAGCCGAGATCTTCCAGGACAGCCTGACGCACCTTGTCCCTGTCACGTGCCGTGGCTGAACTGTGATAGGTCGCTCCGTCGCACTCAATGCCAGCAAGATAGGCACCGGCACGATCGGGATTGACCACGGCCAGGTCGATTCTGAAACCGGAGGCGCCAATTTGGGTCCGCACCTCCCAGCCCTCTGCTTCAATGGCCGCTGCCACGGCCTCTTCAAATGGATTTTCCGCCGGCCCAAGGGACCCGATCTCGGCTGCCGGCAGGGCGACGCGGCCCCGCTCGGCATAATCGAGGAAAGTCTTCAGATGCCGGACACCGACAGATTGTGTCCTTGATAGGTCGATCTGATCCGCTGTGATGGATGAAAACACGTGCATTTCTCTGCGGGCCCGGGTCACTGCGACATTGAGGCGTCTTTCATCTCCAGGTCCATTAATGCCAAAATTCATGGTCAGTTTCCCCGCAACATCCGGGCCAAAGGTGATGGAAAAGAACATGACATCGCGCTCATCACCTTGGATGTTCTCAAGATTCTTGACAATCACGGGTTCTTCCCGATCCTCGGAAAAGAACCACTCGAGTTCGCTCCGCGAACGACGGAGTTCATCAAGAAGATCAAGGATCAGCCCCTGTTGCTGGGAGTTGAAGGTAATGACGCCGAGAGTCGGACGGTCATGTTCCGGGCGCGTCAACCAGTCGGACAACCGCTTGTCGATCATGGTGACTACGGCCTTGGCCTCATCCTGATTCGTCCGTCCGACACCTCGGGCATATGTACCATTGATCTTGTGGAACCGGATGGCTTCCGAGCCCGTCACTGGCGCGGGAAAAGTCACAAGTCGGTTGCCGTAATAGTGGTGATTTGAGAACGCGATCAAGGCCTCGTCCCGGCTGCGGTAATGCCAATCCAGACGGCGCACAGGCACGCCGGCGTTTTCAACTTCCTCCAGGATCGACGGCATGTCCACAAGCAGTGGATCATCTTCATCGTCGCTATCATCCGAGCGACCAAAGAAGTTCGTGGGCGGCAGCTGCTTTGGATCGCCGACAATGATGGATTGCCGCGCTCGGGCGATGGCGCCCACGGCATCCCAGGTTGTGATCTGGGAGGCTTCATCAAAGATCACCAGATCAAAAGCGGCCTGTCCGGCTGGCAGATACTGAGCGATGGAAAGGGGCGACATCAGCACACAGGGTTTCAGGCGCGTCAGTGTCTCGGTCAGGTTGCCGAGCAGGATTCGAATCGGCATGGATGGACGTTTCAGACCCAATTGGTGCCGAAGCGTGCCAAGTTCGGATTTACGGGGCACTTCGTCCCGTCCGGGCAGGTTATGGTGAATACGGCGCATAACCTCATGGGGAGCAATCTTGGCAGCCTTGGCATCAAGCTCCTTGAATGTTCTGACCAGGTCTTCGTGTTGCCAATGGAGAAAATGATTCAGTGGCTTTGAGGCATCAATTGCGAGAGGTAACCACCATCGTGCATAAGCACCGAGGAAAGTATCATCAACTGACCCTGTGACGTCACCGGCCTCGATTCGATCTGCCAATGCGCCAAGACCCGCAGCACCGGCTTTCCTCCGCACCTCACGCCAACGTGTCCAATCACGGAGGTGGTCCCTGTGGGTTTGGATGAGGTCCAATTCGCGGATCAGTTGCGTGGACTCCATGTCGGCTGGAAGAGTGCCTTTTAGCGCCTCGAACCTACGGGTATGGTCACTCATCGTGCTGCGCGCATTTCG
>JAPOSK010000383.1 GCA_026709725.1 Paracoccaceae bacterium
TGAGAATAAGATGGACATAGCCTGTCCGCACACCGTCTTCGGCTTCCTCAAGGATGCGGTCAACGGAATCCTGCAATGCGTTGCTGCCACCTTCACGGGCAAATGTGCAATCGATTCCCAGGACACCCCTGCCAAAATGTTTCATGGTGGCGTCAAACACCGCATTGCAGAGGACCGGTGACTCCATGATTGCCGAGGCAATCTCATCGCTGTCCTGATCAAGGACATTGTTGAGATTGCCATAGCGTGTCTTGAGACTCATGACCCGACTCTCGCGCAGGGAGTCGATCGGTGGATTGGTCACCTGGCTGAATTTCTGGCGGATGAAATGACTCAATGGACGGTAGAATTCCGACAGAAGGGCCGGGGGTGTGTCATCACCCATTGAGGCCACGGCCTCCTTGCCGGTTTCGGCCATTGGCAGCAGAATGGTCTCGATTTCTTCCAGTGTCAACGCTGCCATTCGTTGACGGATTCGCAACTCCTGACCCCGATGGACTGGAACCTCGGGTTGAGATCCCAGTTCGACATCCACATTTGTGATTTTATTGACAAGCTCGGTGTAGGGTTGGGATGATGCAAGATACGCTTTCAATTCCCTGTCGTGATAGAGTGTCTTGTCCTTCAGGTCCACAGCGATCATCTGACCGGGTCCGAGTGCGCCCTTCTCGATGACGGAGGACTCATCGACCGGCACCATTCCGCTTTCCGAACCTGCAACCAGCAGACCGCGGTCAGTGACGCAGTAACGGAGTGGTCTGAGACCATTCCTGTCCAGGCCTGCGACAACCCATCGCCCATCCGTTATGGCCAGGGCAGCCGGTCCATCCCACGGTTCCATGATGGCATTACAATAGTTGTACATGTCCTTCTGAACATCAGGCATTTCGGTTGCGCTGTTCGACCAGGCTTCGGGAATCAGAATTGACTTGCACATCGGCGCGTTGCGGCCGGCCTGGGCCATGATCTCCATCACCGAGTCCAGTGCCGATGAGTCGGAAGCGCCCCGCTGGACAACGGGCTTGATATCCTCAGCATGATCACCAAAATTCTCTGAAGCCATCTTGATCTCATGACTTCTCAGCCAGTTAAGATTTCCCTTCAGGGTGTTGATCTCGCCATTATGGGCCAGCATCCGAAACGGCTGTGCCAGCCACCATTGCGGGAATGTGTTGGTCGAATAACGCTGGTGATAAATCGCAAAGTTCGAAATGAAGCGCGGATCTTTCAGATCCGGGTAGAACTCTGCGACCTGCTCGGCCAGTATCATGCCCTTGTAGACCACCAGTCGGCACGACAGTGAACAGATGTAGAAATCGGAAATCTGGGCGGCGATGGCCGCTTTCTCAATCTTGCGGCGGATGATGTAAAGGTTACGCTCGAATTCCTCCGGAGCAAGACCCTGCCCGTCCGCGATAAGTATCTGCTCGATCTCAGGTCGTGTCGTGCTGGCCTTGTCCCCCAGCACCGCATTGTTAACCGGGACATGGCGCCATCCGTAAATCCGGTGACCCATGTTGAGAATTTCGGTCTCGACGATTGTGCGACATGTTTCCTGCGCATCGAAGTCGGTGCGGGGCAAAAATGCCATGCCGACCGCGATGGACCTGTCCCCACTCGGCGTGTTGCCGGTGCGGCGGATCTGCTCAAGGAAAAAGTCCTGCGGGATCTGTGTCATGATCCCGGCCCCATCACCGGTCTTGCCGTCGGCATCGACAGCGCCACGGTGCCAGACGGCCTTCAGTGCTGTAATGCCATAGTCAACAACCTGCCGTGAGGGCTCGGCATCAATTGATGCAATGAGTCCAACACCACAGGAATCATGCTCATCCCCGAACCGGTAGAGGCCCCTGGCAGCCAGCTCTCGCCGCCTTCCATCCATTGCGGCCACTGAATTCACATCAGGGGGCATACGACTCAACTCCGACATGATGGACCTCTCACGCTGCCCTGACTTCGGCGGCAAAGTGCTGCTGCAGAATTGCTTCGGCAGCCTCCCGTCCGTCCCGGATTGCCCAGACAACCAGACTGGCACCCCGAACAATATCACCCGCTGCATAAACGCCGGGCATGCTGGTCGCGTGGGACAGGAAATTGGCCTTGACTGTGCCCCAATTGGTAAACTCAAGATCCCTGATATCCCACTGGCTGGCCAGATCTTCCGGCTCAAAACCGAGTGCCATGATCACCATATCCGCATCAATTGACGTATCGGCATCCGGGATCGCCTCAATCGCACGTCGACCGGACGGATCATGACCCGACAGCCGCATGCAGGAGACACGGACACTGCTGACAGTGTCTTCGCCGGCAAATGACCGTGGCGCGGACAGCCAGATGAACTTGACGCCCTCCTCCTCGGCATTGAGGACTTCGCGCCGGGAGCCCGGCATATTCGCGCGGTCACGACGATAGAGGCAGGTTACGCTCCTGGCACCCTGCCGGACAGCAGTGCGGACGCAATCCATGGCCGTGTCACCGCCGCCAACAACAACCACATTCTTGTCAGCAGCATCCAGCGTTCCATCGTCAAACGCGGGAACAGCATCACCAAAACCCTTGCGATTGGATGCAAGAAGATAGTCAATGGCCTGCACGACACCCCCGATCCCAACACCCGGGCACATCAGTGCACGATGCCTGTAGACGCCGGTGGCAATGATCACAGAATCATGGCGCGCCCGGACTTCAGAAAAAGGCAGATCCGGACCCACATCACAATTGAGAACAAACTCGACCCCGCCATCCTCAATCTGCCGCACGCGTTGCATGACGATGGGTTTTTCAAGTTTGAAGCCGGGGATGCCGTAAGTGAGCAAGCCGCCGGCCCGGTCATGGCGATCATAAACCACAACCCTGACTCCCTTGCGGCGCAGGAGATCCGCAGCGGCCAACCCGGCTGGACCTGCTCCGATGATCCCCACCGAGTGGGCAAGTTCGACGCGGGGCCTGATGGGCGCAACCCAGTTTTCCTTCCACGCCATATCCGTCAGGTATTTTTCAACAGCACCGATGGTCACCGTTCCGTGCCCTGATTGCTCAACAACACAATTGCCTTCACAGAGCCGATCCTGCGGGCAGATACGCCCACATATTTCGGGAAATGTGTTGGTCTGCTGGCTGAGCTCATAGGCTTCCCGATAACGACCTTCCGCCGTCAGACGAAGCCAGTCAGGGATATTGTTATGCAGTGGACAATGGGTCTGGCAATACGGTACCCCGCACTGCGAGCACCGGCTGGCCTGCATGGATGCGCCATTCGGAGGATAATCTCCATAGATCTCCCCGAAATCCTTCCGCCTGTTGCGCGCTGAACGTTTGTCAGGCATAGACGAATCCACAAGGTGGAATGTAAGCATACGACTGTGCGGCATGAGCAAACCCTGAGATCATGAGGGAAGCTGTGGATATCGGGTTTGGGGCAGCAGGAAAAGACAGAATCTATGATATATTATTTCGACCGAATACCGAGGTAATCAGTAGATATGGATATATGGCACAAGATAATGTCATATTGTATGATATAATACCTGGCAGTTAAGAATGTCACTCCTGCCATTATTGATCCTGGGGCTTGTGCAGGGGGCGACTGAATTCCTGCCGATCTCATCCTCTGGCCATCTCGTCCTTGTCTCAATGTTTCACCCTGACTGGGATCAGGGCCACCTCATAGATGCCGCTGCACATCTTGGCACGCTTGTTGCGGTGGTGATTGCATTCCGACGGGATCTCCATGAGCTGCTCATTGATGCCGCTGCCATTCTGAGGGGCAGACAGGATGCAGCCCGGTCATGGCTTGTGGTTCATCTGGCTCTGGCCACGATCCCGGTTGCTGTTGCCGGACTCATTCTCCACATGACCGGTGCGATCACCATCGTGCGGAACATCACTGCGATCGGGACGACAACATTGACCTTTGGCCTGGTCCTCTATCTTGCTGATCGGCTCGGCAGCCAGGACAAAACGCTCCGTGAACTCGGCTGGCGCAGCGCCCTCATCATTGGCATCTTTCAGGTCCTGTCCCTTGTTCCCGGAACATCACGATCCGGAATAACAATCACCGCTGGCCGCATGCTGGGATATGGTCGGCAGGATGCGATCAAGATCTCAATCCTGCTGTCAATTCCGACAATCATTCTGGTCAGCCTGTTTTCGCTTTCCAGCATGACATACCGATTCGACCTCACGGCACTGGCTGCCGCCGGTCTGGTTGCCGGAATCTCCTTCATCGTCGGTCTCTGCGTGATCTCCCTTCTGCTCCGGCTGCACAGGACTGTGAGCTTCACCCCCTATGTTATCTATCGGGTGATCCTTGGCTCAGTGTTGCTGGCACTCGCCTGGTGAGAATCGGATTGCGGACATCGCAAACCAGCCGGATCCGGTCACTGTCGAGCAAAAATTGCGGTGTCTCCGGGACAGGTCGGATCACCCGATCTCACTGCTTTGCGAAATACGTGCGAACCCGAACAAGGGGCGGGATGCCGCCGTCGTTCCTGATCCGGTCATAATCACGTCACATATCCATACCATGCCCATATCCATGCCACGGATTCGCACATTGTGTGGCCTGTATGACTGGCTGTTGAGACAAGGCGGGGAGTGAGCCGCCCGCCCCGGGTTCGCTGCCCCCGCAGTTGTCCTGACGTGATACGTCTCAGCTGTCACCATTCATTGTGTTCAGGCTCTGAGCGGACTCGTGGATCGCCGTATACTGCCCTGCCGGTCGGAAGCGATAGAGATATCCTTCAATGATTCCGTCCATGGCCTTGGGTTCGATACCGAGTTCCGCAAACCCGGCTGCATCCGGAGCGACAATCGTATCGGATTGCAGCATGGTGACCTGATCTCGGGTCAGAATCGTATTGATAAAGACATGGCCGCTGAGCAGTTGCAGAATATCGAGTTTTGTTGCCATGATTCTCGCCATCCAGAAAGGAAGATCCAGAGTCATTCGACGCCGGCGAATGCAATGCAGCATCGAAGTGATTATGTCCCTGAAGGACAGAATGTCAGGACCGCCGAGTTCATAGATGCCGCCGAGAGTGTCACTGGATACTGCCCGCACAGCAGCCCGGGCCACATCATCAGCATAAACCGGCTGGAACAGTGTGTTCGCCCCGACAAGCGGGATCACGGGTGCCATGCGGGCCATGGCGGCGAATTTATTGAGAAACTGGTCCTCATTACCAAAGACCACTGATGGGCGCAGGATTGTCGCGGACGGGAATGCGTCAAGAACGACTCGCTCACCCTCCGCCTTGGTCCTGGCATACGCACTCGGACTGTCAGGATCGGCACCGATTGCCGAAAGCTGGACAAGGCGCGTGACCCCATGTGCCGCCGCATGCCTGGCAATGCTGTCGGCTCCCCGGCGATGGAGTCCGGTAAACTTCTGTCGGGATGATTCTGCAAGGATACCGACACAATTGATGACCGCATCTGACGAAACGACGGCATCCCGTACGGACTGATCAAAGCGGATATTGGCGAGCACAGGTTCAACCTGACCCGGCGCACCATAGGTTCTTACAAACCCCGCTTCATTCGGATTCCTGACAGCGACCCTGACACGCCAACCCTCTCTTGCAAGCCGCCACGTGATATATCTGCCGATAAATCCTGAACCGCCAAAGACGGTTGCAATACCTGCCAAGGATCAAGCTCCCAAATGTTTCGATCATGCCCATTCTAGAGACTTCGGGCAGAAAAGAAAAATCACAGCAGGGACAGGGGAAATCCGACTGATGCACAGCAACAGGACTGAATTCTTCTGGCGATACTCAAGCCCATCCCATGCCTCTCCTGAGCGGTATCCTTTCGATTTGGGGCGGCTTTCATCATAGCACTTGGTCGTCGGGCTGTCACGCAGGCCGGATCTGCTGAACACGACGATCCTGCCAGGAACATTAACGGGCAGACCCGGTTCAGTTTTGGTGTTGTGATGATCTTCTGACCGATGACAGGACCTGACGGACGCGATGGAGGCTGCGCACATCGCCCCTTTTCCCGTTGCAGGAAGAATTTTTCTTGATACCCTTGGCCGCACATTCGGAAGGATGGTCTTGTGACGGTTTCGATCCTCTCGGCAGCCGGGCGGCTTTGTAAAAAGTCAGGTTGGTGTCTGACCAACCTCCAGCTCCAGAAAATGGCGTATTTGGCGCACATGTTTTACATGGGGACGCACGATGGAGAACCGCTTGTTTCAGGGTCTTTTGAAGCCTGGGATCTGGGTCCGGTTCACCCTGATCTTTATCATGCTGTAAGAAGGCACGGAAATGCTTCCGTAGAGCGCAAAACACTTGGTCTCTATTCCGATGTTCCATCTGACCACCCCGGGGCTCGTTTCCTCGACGACGCAGTGACCGGATTGCCAGGCGGAAGGTTTGTCGCAATCACGCACTGGGAAAAGGGGCATGGGCAAAAAACTGCCGCGCGGGCGTTCTGGGAGTCAAGATTCCGAACTCTGACATATTGGATGAATTCAGAGAGCGCCAAAATGCCGCGAAGCAACAATCCGAGCAGTGAGAATGTCTACAACGAAACCCTGTTGTCGGAATCGGGGGGAGATCCCGAGCAGATTCGATCTCTGCAAGAATCAGTTCCTGATCTTCAATCTCGATATGAAAAGCATGCTGACGAAAGAAGGCGCGACTGGAACCGGGTCAACCAATGGGCGTTGGCTGCCAATATTGGGGGATTATATACTTAAGTGACAGTTTTCTTAATTTATCTCATTTAATCAATAAC
>JAPOSK010000577.1:0-2181 GCA_026709725.1 Paracoccaceae bacterium
AAAAGGAGACGTCCGGCTGCACGGGCATTGTTGACATATGCAGTGATCTCCTGCGCTGCCTCGTTATCAATCAGGGGACCGATATCGGTACTCAATGCCCAGGGATCGCTGAGGGTCAATTCGCGTATGGCCCCGTACAGCATTGCAAGGAATGCGTCGGCGACCTCTTCCTGGAGATAGAGCAGCCGCAGAGCTGAACAGCGCTGGCCGGCTGAGCGGAAGGCTGAGACAATGATATCCCTGATGGCTTGTTCCGGCAAAGCCGTGCTGTCGACAATCATGGCGTTGAGGCCACCCGTTTCGGCGACCATCCGGGGTGCGGGCATGTCACTGTTTGCAAGGGATCGATTGATCTGTCGGGCCGTTTCTGTTGAACCGGTAAAGGCAACACCGGCAACCCGTGGATGACTGACGAGTGCCTGACCGGTTCCATGTCCGGACCCTGGCAGGAGTTGAAGGGCGGTTGGGGGGACACCGCACCGGTGGAAGCACTGAATGGCGGTACCGGCAATCAGCGGCGTTTGCTCGGCGGGTTTGGCAAGGACTGCATTGCCGGCTGCCAGCGCAGCTGAACATTGGCCGACGAAAATGGCCAGGGGAAAGTTCCAGGGCGAAATACAGGCGACGATTCCAAGCGGCTTCCTGTCGGCCAGGCGCACACATTCTGCTGCATAGTAGCGAAGAAAATCAACACCTTCGCGCAATTCCGCAGTGGCGTCATCAAGTGTTTTTCCTGCCTCACGGGCCAGGAGAGCGAAGAATTCGCCGGCATCCTGCTCAAGTTGTTCCGAGACCTTGAGGAGAATGCGCGCGCGTTCCGGGGCAGGCGTTGTTTCGTGCCATGGACAGGCCTGACCGTATGCAGCGTCAACATCTTCCATGCTGGCAAGCCGGATCCGTCCAACTGTCTCCTCCGGTCGGTAGGGGTTGGTGCTGAAATGCAGCGGACCGGTGCAGGGGGTGCTTTCAGCCATGTCCCAGCTGTGATTGGCAAATGGCTCCCGTGCCCTGTTGATGTGGGCGACCCTGAACGGGTTCTGAATGTCCCAGCCTTGCGCGTTCAGCCGACCTGCACCGAAGAGATGGACTGGTTTGTCAATGGGGTGATCATTGGTTTTGCGAATGGCATCCAGAGTGGCAAAGGGATCGCGGGTAATGCTTGCCGCATCCTGTGAGACATCGGCTATCTGATTGACAAAGGACGAGTTGGCACCATTCTCGAGAATCCGTCGTGCCAGATAGGGCAGAAGTTCATTGGGAGAGCCGACCGGTGCGTAGATCCGGCAGATATGCCCGTGTTCATTTTGCAGCAGTTCGTGGACCGGCTCACCCATGCCGTGGATGCGCTGGAACTCAAACGTGTCAGCCTGATCAGCGAATGCCATGATTGAGACGATGGTGTGGGCATTGTGTCCGGCAAACTGTGGATAAATCCTGTCTGTCATGCCAAGGAGCTTGCGTGCGCAACAGAGATAGGCGACATCAGTTGCGGCCTTGCGTGTGTAGACCGGAAAATCCGGCAACCCCTCAACCTGGGCCCGCTTGATCTCCATATCCCAGTATGCTCCCTTGACCAGACGGACCATGATCCGACGATCAAGGTCGTCTGCGAGTGTATACAGCCAGTCGAGAACATGGGGTGCCGCCTTGCCATAGGCTTGAACGACGATACCGAAGCCATCCCATCCCTGCAATTCCTTGTGCCGAAGCACGCGTTCGATCACATGCAGTGACAGCTCAAGCCGATTGGCTTCTTCGGCATCAATATTCAGTCCCATATTGGCATTGCGGGCCTGCAGCGCGAGCGCAAGCACACGGTCACCGAGTTCCTTGATGACCCGTTCTGACTGCGCGAACTCATACCGGGGGTGCAGGGCCGACAATTTGATTGAGATGCCCGGGTTTTGCCGAAAATCATCATGGTTGCAATGCGATACAAGGCTGCTGATCGCATGCCGGTAATCATCAAAAAACCGTTGGGCATCATCGCCTGTCAAGGCCGCTTCACCAAGCATGTCAAAAGAATGTTGCGCGAGACCCTGCGGTGATTTCCTCGCACGGATCACGGACTGTTCAATCGTCGCACCATGGACAAACTGTGACGAGAGCAGCGCGACAGCGCGTTGCGTTGCCCGACGGATGGGGCCACGGACACGTTTCTGAACCCGGGATGCCAGAGGG
>JAPOSK010000577.1:2191-6734 GCA_026709725.1 Paracoccaceae bacterium
TGCAGTGCAGAAGTGCTGCCGACATCTGGAGTGCAATTGTCATCATGTTGACCAGCAGCGAGGGTGATTGACCCCGATGGCGTGCCCAGTCTGCACCGACCAGCTTATCGTGGATCAGTGTCTCCTTCGTGGCGTGATCCGGGATACGAAAAAGTGCTTCGGCCAATCGGAGAAGGGCCACCCCTTCTTCACTGGATAGACCGTATTCGGCCAGGAGTGCATCCAGTCCTGCAGGTCGGCGGGACTGACGGACGGCGCGGACCACCTCAGACGCTTTCAGTGCGTTCTCCGCACGCAGGGCGGAATCAGGAGCAAACGCCTCAATCAACCGATCAAGGCACTGATCCTCATCGGTCCGCATGGCCCTGTTGATGGCCATCATGTGGTCATCAAGTGTCCGGTTCAAGTGCCTATCCTCAAACAAGAATCCCTTCTGGTCTGTAATGGGCAGACTTGCCTCAATCAATGATGACCGGCATTCATCTGGTATTTTCCGGACCGATGGGGCATGAGACCACCATAACCGGGCATGCATGATGCATGTGATGTTCATGACAGGAAGATGATGGCGAACGCAACTGCGGCAATGATTGTGATCGGCGATGAGATCCTGTCGGGAAGAACCCAGGACAAGAATATCGCCCACATTGCCACTGAACTCGGCCTGATCGGGATCGATTTCTCTGAAGCCCGGGTGATACCCGATGTTCATGAAAGGATTGTATCGACGGTCAATCAGTTGCGCGCACGCTATGATCACGTCTTTACGTCCGGAGGCATCGGGCCAACCCATGATGACATTACGACGGATGCAGTCGCGGCAGCCTTCGGGGTCAGGGTTGTCGTCGATAGGACAGCTTTGGATATCATTACAGAACGTACGAAAAAACACGGGCTTGAAATAAATGACGCACGCCTGCGGATGGCGAGGGTTCCCGCCGGGGCCAGCCTGATCATGAACTCGGTGTCCGGGGCGCCAGGGTATCGGATTGGCAATGTGAACGTCATGGCAGGGGTTCCGGCAATCTTTCGTGACATGCTGGCCGCACGCATCGCCGAGCTGCCTGCCGGCAAACTGAGCACCAGCATCACGATTGATATTCAGTTGCCGGAAGGCTCGATTGCCAGGGGTCTGAATATCATTGCCGGGAAGAACAGCACCGTCGCCATCGGATCCTATCCATATTACAACAGGAAGACCTATGGGGCACATGTGGTTGTCCGGGGGACTGATCGTGATGCGGTTCATGCGGCGGCATCAGCGATTGAGTCCGAATTCGAAGGAGCATCATACCGGATTGATGAGTGATCTTCGTTCAGGGTTTAAGCAGGTGTTCGCAAAGCCGGTCAAATTCATCGAGTGTGCGGTAGGAGATGACAATCCGTCCGGACCCCGGCGTCCTGGCTTCCTTGATTTTCACAGTTGTCAGGAGATTGGCAGAGAGATTGGCCTGCAAGAGCCGCGTATCGGCTGACACAGTTTCAATGCCCGTCGACTTCCGGGGCGGTTTTTTGTCCCCGGCAGCCAATTTCTCGAGCTGACGGACGCTCAAATCCTCCTTCATCGCCCTGCGGGCCAACTCAAGAGCATTTTCCCTGCCAATCAGGGTGCGGGCATGGCCGGCGGAAAGCCTGCCATTCTGGATCAGGTCAAGAATTGTTCCCGGAAGATTGAGCAGACGTACTGTATTGGCAACATGGGCCCTGGACTTGCCGACACGTTCTGCAATTTCAGCCTGCGTGAGAGCCGATTGCTCCTGCAGATTCCGGTACGCTGTCGCCTCTTCGATCGGGTTGAGGCTGTCCCGCTGGATGTTTTCAATGAGTGCCGATTCCATGGCTTCCTGGTCCGCCATCGTTCGGACGATGACCGGGAGCGTGTCAATCCTGGCGATTTGGGCGGCCCGCCAGCGCCGTTCCCCGGCCACGATCCGGAACCTGTCGCCCGTCTCAGGATCCGGTCGAACAACCAGTGGCTGCAGGATGCCATGCGCCATGATTGACTCGGCCAACTCTTCAAGGCTCTCATTGTCAAAGTGGGTTCGTGGCTGGTGTGGATTCGGGAGAATCAGGTGGATGGGGAGAATGCGGGCATCAAGACCTGCCGTTGCCCTCTCTGTGATGTCAATCAGTGATTTAAGACCCCCGCCAAGGCTTCTCCTCTCTGTGCTCATGGGCTTGACTCCTCTCTGCGATTGGATTGCCGCTCCAAAAATTCATCTGCTAATTCCTTGTAGGCCAGACCACCGCTTGACCTTGGATCATATGCCAGCACCGGCAGCCCGTGAGAGGGTGCTTCACCCAGTCGGACGTTACGCGGTATTGCTGTCCGGTAAACCAGTTGATCAAGTTGTTCGCGAACATCCTCCTCAACTTCACGCGACAGTTTGTTGCGCCGGTCAATCATTGTGAGCAGGATCCCCTCGATCGGTAATTTCAGGCCAAGGGTTTGTCGCAATTCCCGCAATGTCAGAATCAACTGTGACAACCCTTCCAGGGCATAGAATTCGCATTGCAGTGGTACCAGACCGCATCGACGGCAATGAGAGCATTGATTGTCAACAGTCCGAGTGATGGCGGGCAATCAATCAGAATGATGTCATAGCCTGCCACTGTTGACATGTTTTTTTTCAAGACGGACTTCAGTCGTGCCGTTCGGTCGCGATCACGTGCCAGTTCGATATCAGCCGATGTCAGGTCAGTCGAGGAGCAGATGATCGAGAGGTTTTCATGACCCGGGGTCACGATGGCCTCCCCGAGCGGAATCGCACCCTCGAGAACATCCTTGATTGAGTGTTCACGCGCGTTGGCATGAATGCCAAGACCGGTTGAGGCATTGCCTTGCGGGTCGAGGTCGACAAGCAGGACCCGCTTGTCAGCGAGTGCCAGAGAATAACCCAGATTGATGACTGTCGTTGTCTTGCCAACACCACCTTTCTGGTTGGCGACAGCGATGATGCGGACATCAGACATGAGATGCCCCGGTGATCTCAGACAGAGCCAGAATGACGCCGGAGCCCGTCCTGCTTGGATGGGATTGCATCAGGAACTGCCATGACTCCCGGGCCTGTCGGATCTCGCGATCAGCCGACCTTCCCTTCATCAGAAGGGCAACACCATCAGGATTGAGATGCGGTGCGGCAAGGCCCAGAAGCAAATCAAGCGGTGCAACAGCACGGGCTGAAACACAGTGCGCGCCGATGGGAGCAACAGTCTCAGCCCGTTGTGGCAGGACACGGGCCCTGATGCCGGTCGCCGTGACGACCCGGCGCAGAAATTCAGCCTTGCGCCGGGTGGCTTCCAGCAGGATATATTCGGTATCGGGAGCGAATTCTTCTCCGAGTATGGCAACGACAAGACCCGGGAATCCACCGCCTGTCCCGATATCCAGCCAGAGTCCGGGTTGAGCCGGTTGAATTTTAATCAGTTGTGCAGAATCAATAACATGCCTCTGCCAGACAGCACACAGTGTGGAAGCGGAAATCAGGTTCAGGTGATCATTCCAGTCTGTCAGAAGGTCGACAAAGATCTCCAGGCGCTGGAATGTTTCACGTGAAACACCATCCTTCAACAGGGTTCGGGCCTCCTCATTGCCGGATGACCCCGTCCCGTTCGGATTTGCCAGCGACAGCACGACCGAATCCCGGCTTCAAGGATGCGATTCAGAATCGGCGGCATCACGCGCACGATTCGCTGTCGCGAGAATCAGGGCCAATGCCGATGGTGTCATTCCTTCAATCCGGCTGGCCTGCCCAAGCGTTTCGGGACGGGTCAGGGTGAGTTTGCTGCTCAGTTCACCGGAGAGTCCAGCCATGGATGTGTAATCAATCGTGCCCGGGATGATGCAGTGCTCATCACGATCAAGCAGTTCCGCTTCCTGCACTTGCCGATCAAGATAGCGCGCATAAACCGCTTCACGTTCCAACTGTGCCGCGCAGTCCAGCTCAATTTCTGACAGTTCCGGCCATATTGTGCACAGAGTCTCCATACTGACATCCGGTTGGGCCAATAAGTCAGTACCCGTACGCGGATTGCCGTCCTGGCTGAGGTGGATTCCATAGGCAATCGCCGCATTCGGAAGCAGTGCCCGGGTCTCCAGAAGATCCCGTGCATGCGCAAGGGCATTCATCTTCTTCCGGTAACCCGTTTCCCGTTCAGACGATGCAATGCCAACCTCAATTGCCAGAGGCGTCAGGCGTTGATCTGCATTATCACAACGCAGTGACAGTCGGAACTCTGCCCGGGACGTGAACATGCGATAGGGTTCGGTGACGCCACGCGTGACGAGATCATCAATCATGACTCCGATGTAGGACTGACTGCGCAGAAAGCGAACCGGATCAAGACCGGATGCCTTCCGCGCTGCGTTGATACCGGCAACAAGACCCTGGGCCGCTGCCTCTTCGTAGCCGGTTGTGCCATTGATCTGGCCCGCGAGGAAGAGATTCGGGATTGCCCGACACTCAAGGGACGAGGTCAGGCTCTTTGGATCCAGAACAGAAGATTTTCCAGAGTTATTCTCTCCAATTAAAACGCAAAAGTC
>JAPOSK010000074.1 GCA_026709725.1 Paracoccaceae bacterium
GCTTCGGAGCGTATCTGTGAATTCCTCGAAATAGAGGAACTCGGCGAGATGGTCCTTAACGATGGAAACGGACAGCGCCTGTTCCTTGTGGCCACAAATTTCCGAAAGGAGGTCACCTCAACCGTTCTTTGGCTTCGGGAACACAAGATTGATGCCCGGTGCTTCAAGGTGACGCTCTATGCATTCGAAGATGAACTGTTCATGGATATCCAACCAGTCATTCCAACACCGGAGGCGACCGATTTCATGATCAGAATGGCCGAGAAGGAATACGAGGCCCGGGGCGCTCAAGAAGAGCAAAAGGCACGGGATAAGTTGCGACATGAGTACTGGGAAATGACCCTGGAGGCCTTGAAAGAGGCTGGCATCACCCTCTATCAGAATATCAGTCCCAGCAAAAATCACTTCCTGGTCGCCGGGTCGGGCATGGCGTTGTGTGTCTATTCGCTCATTTTCACCAAATCCGAAATCCGGGTGCAGTTTATTTTTGGGAGAACCAATGCGGCGGAGAACAAGCCGCTTTTCGACCGCCTCTTCCAGCAAAAGGAGCAGATTGAAGCGGATTTTGGTCATGAGATCGACTGGTTGAGGCTGGATGACAGGAAATCCAGCCGTCTTCAGTTTGGCATGCGGTGTAATGGGTATAATCGGGACAAGTGGCCCGAATATGTGGCCTGGCATGTGGGCCATATGCAGAAATGGGAAACGGCCCTGAAAGGTCCCATTGCGGAATTGAACGCAGCCCTCAAATCGGGAGACGCTCTGACCTGATGGCCTTTACCACTGAAGCCGATCTCGAAGAGTTCCTGATGGAGCAATTGGATGAACCGGTTTGCCAGTTGATGCATGGCGCGCAACTTGCTCCAGATAACACACCCGCCCTGCGAGCCAGCTATCATGAAACCATTCTTGAACCGGTGTTCATGGACAGCCTGCGGGCCATCAACCCCGACCTGCCCGAAAGGGTTTTGACAGATGCTTCGAAGAAGGTGCTGGATCCGGTGTTCACCACTGATGTGGTGCAGGAAAACCGCCGCATTCATCAGCTTATGATCATGGGTGTCAAGGCCACCCATGTGCAGGATGGGGAACAGCGCGGCGCAGTGGTTCATCTCGTCGATTGGAGCGACCGCAACAATGACTGGCGTGCGGTCAATCAGGTCGATGTGGTCGGTAGGTCTTCCCGCATTCCCGATGTCGTTCTCTTCCTCAATGGCATGCCTTTGGTGGTGATCGAACTGAAGGGCACCGAAGGCAGGGACATTGAAGCGGCGTTTAATCAGATCGAGACCTACAAGGTCGATATCCCCGACCTGTTCCGCACGAACCTGCTCAACGTTATCAGCGATGGGTTTACGGCGCGCCATGGGTCGCTTTCGGCCAGTCTTGATCGATTCATGACATGGCGGACACAGGACGGTGAAACGCTTGTCCCCGCAGGCACGGAACTTGCATTGGAAACCCTGGCGCGCGGGCTGTTGAACCGACAGACACTGCTCGATCTGCTGCGTTGGTGCGTCGTGTTCGAGGATGAGGGTAGGGGTCCGATCAAGAAGGTGGCCGGCTATCACCAGTTCTTCGCCTTGCGTAAAGCCACGGACGCCATCATTCGCGCGCGCGGTCAGGATGGTAGGGGCGGTGTGATCTGGCATACGCAGGGTTCAGGCAAATCAATCCTGATGGCCTTTCTGGCCGGTCGGGTCATGCATGATCCCCGACTTGAGAACCCGACTTTGCTGGTGCTGACTGATCGCAATGATCTGGACAATCAGTTGTTTGCCACCTTTGCACGCTGTGGGGACATTCTGGGTGAAGAACCGGTCCGGGCGGACAGCATCAATGACATGAAAACTCTCCTCGACCGGGATGTCGGTGGTGTTGTTTTCTCGACCATCCAGAAGTTCAGACCCAATGCAGGTGGCATCTTCCCCAGGATCACGGATCGCTCGAATGTCATCGTCCTGGTTGATGAAGCCCATCGCACCCAATACGGGTTCGATGCAAGGATGACGAGGGAAGGTGATCTGAAATACGGCCTTGCCTATCAACTCAGGCAGGCCTTGCCGAACGCCGTCTATGTTGCCTTCACCGGAACGCCGATCGAACTGGTTGGAGCCAACACCCGTGGCGTTTTCGGAGACTATATTGACATCTACGACATCACCCGGGCTGTTGAGGATGGGGCAACCGTGCCGATCTACTATGAGGCGCGGGTTGCGAGGATTGAACTCAATGAAGACATCGCGATCGATGAGCAATTCGACGAGGTGACCGAAGAGATGGAAGAAGACGAGGCCAATGCCGCGGCTCGGAAATGGTCGCAGGTCGAGGCACTTGTCGGCGCAGGCAACCGTCTTGATGCTGTCGTTGTTGATATCCTGACGCACTTTGATGCTCGCGCCAAAGCGATTGATGGCAAGGCCATGATTGTCTGCATGAGCCGCAGGATCTGCGTGGAAGTCTATAATCGTATTGTTGAGAAACATCCGGAATGGCATGGGGATACGGACAACACGGGAAGCGTCAAGGTTGTGATGACCGGCGATGCATCGGACGCGCATGGTATGCAGCCTCACATTCGCTCCAGGACACGGCAGGAAGCCATCCGCAAACGATACAGGGATCCCACCGATCCACTCAAACTCGTGATCGTCAGGGACATGTGGCTGACCGGGTTTGATGCGCCCTGCATGCATACCCTTTATGTGGACAAGCCCATGAAGGGGCATGCGTTGATGCAGGCCATCGCCCGCGTGAACCGTGTGTTCATGGGAAAACCCGCCGGCCTCGTGGTCGATTACATCGGGATAGCCGCAGATCTCAAAAAAGCACTGGCGCACTATTCCCGGTCCGATCAGGCCAAGACGGGTGTCAGCGAGGCCGAGGCTGTGGGTGCATTTCTTGATGCTCTGGATGTGACCCGCCAGCAGCTGTTCGGATTCGATTACGCAGCAGCCCTTGAGGGCTCGGCGAATGACAGGTTTAGGATTCTGCCCCCTGCAATCGAACATATTCTCAACAATGGCATCCCGGACAATGGCGCATCAGTAAAACGGTTTCAGGATGCCGTAGCGGGCCTGGTCAAGGCCTTCAAACTGGCATCGGGACGTGCCCGGGTCACGGGGCACGCGGTTGAGGTGGGGTTCTTCGTGGCAATCAGGACCGGCATCAGAAAACTGGATGTGGATCGCAAAGGCAAGAAGAGAGATGTTTCCGATTTTGCCATTGAGCAAATCGTCAACAACGCCGTTGCCTCCACAGAGGTCGTTGACATTCTGGAGGTCTGTGGCTTTGCGAGACCGGATATCAGCGTCCTGTCCGAGGAATTCATGATCGAGATTCAGAACATGGAGCACAGGAATCTTGCCGTCGAAGCCCTGAAGAAACTGTTGAACGAGGAGATTGCCGCAAAAACCCGAAGCAATGTGGTCAGGAAAAAGGAGTTCTCGAAACGCCTTGAGCAGGCGATTGCGCGATACCACAACCGAAGCGTCGATGCTCTGCAGGTCATCCGGGAACTTATCGAGATTGCCAGGGACCTGCGGGCTGAACCCGAGGATGGTCTGACCCCGGAAGAGAGGGCGTTTTACGATGCACTCGCACAGAATGACAGTGCGGTCAGAGCCATGTCCAACAGCGAACTTCAGGTTATCGCCACGCAGCTTGTAAAAACGGTGCGGAGCAATGCCGGACCTGACTGGTGGCGGCGTGAAAATGTCAGGGCCAGAATGAGGGTGGACGTGAGAAAGATACTGAAGCGCCACGGCTATCCCCCTGATCTTGCCCCTGATGCGGTGAAGACTGTGCTCAGGCAGGCCGAAGCCCATGCTATGGAGTTCAGCAAATAGAACGATGGCAAGGGCGCATGTTTTGAACGCACGACGATTGAGAAAGGCATCTTCAATCCCATCCCGTGTTCGGGCGGCATCTCCGCCTGAGAGGTGCCGTATTTCATTGAGGACATGACCCATGGCCCGCAAACGCCTGCCTGTCAGCATCCAGGACTTCGAGTTAATCCGGAACGAGAACTTCTACTATGTGGACAAGACACCGTTCATCCGGGACCTGATCGAACGGGGGACTACCACTTCCTCTCCCATCCCCGGCGCTTCGGCAAAAGCCTTCTTTTGGACACGATCAAGGCACTGTTCAGGGGGCTGCACATTCACCCCCACTGGGACTGGACTGCTCCACCACATCCGGTGCTGCGCATGAGCTTTGGCGGGAGATACACCAGCCCGGCAGAGATCGAAGGTGGTATTCTCGTGCAGCTGGAGTGTATTGAGCGCAGTTACGGGCTCATGCCGGAAGGCCCTTGTGACAGCGGACCGTTGCGACTGCGAAGACTGTTGCACCACCTTCACCACACGACTGGCCAGCGGGTCGTGGTTCTGGTGGAGTCGTATGACAAACCGGTTCTTGATGTACTTGACAATCTTGAACTTGCAAAGGCGAATCAGGATTATCTGCGGGGCTTCTACGGCATGATCAAGGGCAGTGCCGAGCATATACGCTTCGTCCTTGTGATGGGGATGAACACGTCCTCGCTGACCGAGACATGTTCTCCGGTCTCAACAATCTTAATGACATCAGTCTCAGCCCGCGCTTCGCAGCGATCTGCGGCTATACCGATGCGGATATCGATGCCGTCTTCGCCCCGGAGCTTGATGGTTTGGACCGTGAGAAGATCCGCACCTGGTACAACGGCTATGGCTGGTGTGGCGAAACGAGGGTCTACAATCCGAATGACCTTCTGCTTTTTCTGAGGAATCATGAGTTTCGGTGCTACTGGCGCGATACGGGCACGCCGAGTTTTCTGTTTGGCCTCCTGTTCGGCAAGATGATGAAACAATCCTTCAGCCTGATGGAGCTGGAAGGAAGGATGGTGAACAGCTCCATGCTCTCAATGTTTGAAGTCGATAGTATCAGTATTGAGGCTCTGCTGTTTCAGACCGGATATCTGACGATTACCGAAGAGGTCAGAAAGGACTACAGAACCTTTTACCGTCTGGACTATCCCAACCTGGAGGAGCAGCTCAGCCTGAACAATGAGTTGTTGGCCTATCTTGATGAACGCAACCGGGTACCGTTTGATGATGTCCGGGTTCTCCGTTCATATCTTGAGGTACATGATTTTGAAGGTTTCTCTGGCCAGTTTCGGGCCTAGCTGGCAAGGATTCCCTATAAGTGGCACAGTGACGAGCCAGCGTGCTATGAGGTGTGGTACACCAGTCTGCTGCACATGGGTTTGCGCGCCATCGGGCTGGAAGTGCGCACAGCGGCTGTCTCAGGTCAGGGTCGTACTGACATGGCTGTGCTGACGGGTGAGCAGGTCTTCATCTTCAAATTCAGGATGGCCGAGAGCCCGAACGGTGCGGAAGATGCGCTTGAGGCAGCGTTCAGAGAGATGCGCGAGCGGGATTATGCCGAGAAATACATGGACTGTGAAAAGTCCGTTCATCTGGTCGCCGTCGCCTGCGGGCGCGAAGCCCGCGACCTGCTTGAAGTCCGGGCTGAACCGGTGGGACGCGTGTGATGAATGTGTCAGAAAAGCTGTCCTGCACTCCCGATGCCGGATGGATCCTTGAAGCGGGATTGCAGTGACTGCAACAATACAGCGCCTGTCTTCAGAAAGGACCATTTCATGGCTTTTGTCCCCCGATCGTACGAACAGGCAGGCACGATCAATGTGTCAAAGGCAAGACCGGACGGAGATGTCCTCGTAACGGCGCTGCCATCGAATTTTCCGGAAGGATTATTGACCGGTTCGTCGATCTGATTTTCGTGATCGATAATGCCGCCGGTCGGAGTTGACGGATTTCGTTATCCGCTCGACAGGTTTTGCAGGATTTTGTGACATCGCGTATCAATGTGATTGCGGACCCGGCGGGATGATTGCTCGTTCATCAAACATTTTTTCGAATCAGGAAGATGGAAGAGCCATCTGCATTCTCCGAGGAAGTTACGAGTGTATGACTGTGTTCATGACAGTAATGCGGGACGTCAATGACGGCTGCAGGATCGTCGGTTCTGACCCTGAGACAGTTTCCCGGAGCGATATCCCGCATGGCCTTGATGATCCGCAGAACCGGCAAGGGACAGAGCAATCCCCGCGCATCAATCTCCATGACGGCATCGTCAGTCATTACGAACGCTCAAGAAGACTTGACATGGAATGTCATGTGAAGCCAAATTATGCAGCACCGATCTGACAAGGGTCCCTGTTCTGCTCATGCTTGGTCTTGATATCATTGATGCAACACTGGTGCCGGCCCTTCTGATCGCACTCATTGCCGGGCTCTTCAGTTTTGTCTCACCCTGTGTGCTGCCGATTGTTCCGCCTTATCTTGCATATATGTCCGGGATGACGCTGAACGAACTATCGGCAACAGGTTATGCCCGCAACCGGGCCCTTGTGCGTTCCGTTTTCTTTGTCCTTGGCCTCTCGGTCGTTTTTGTCATCCTCGGTCTGACGGCGGCTGCCCTTGGCAATGCATTTATTCGCAACCAGATTCTCTTTCAGCGCATCGCCGGAGTTGTCATTATCCTCTTTGGCCTGCATTTTACAGGTCTGCTTCGAATCCCGGCTCTCAATTTCGAGTTTCGTTTCAATCCGTCACACATGATCCGGGGTCCGGGTGGAGCATTTGTGCTTGGCCTTGCATTCGCCTTTGGCTGGACCCCCTGTATCGGCCCCCAGCTCGGGGCAATTCTGGCACTTGCGGCACAG
>JAPOSK010000061.1 GCA_026709725.1 Paracoccaceae bacterium
GTTGTATGCACAACCCCCTTGGGCTTGCCGGTCGAACCCGATGTATAAAGGATGAACAGGGGGTCTTCGGCATTCATGACTTCGGGAGGACAGGTGGCATCGACCGATTGCACAAGTGCGCTGTAGTCATGGTCGCGCCTGTCGTTCCAGGGTACATTGCCATGGGTCCTGCGGACAACAAGCACAGCGACAGAATCATCGCATTCATCAACAGCCTCGTCACAATTGGCCTTGAGCGGGGTCAGGCGGCCCCCGCGGGGAGCCTCATCGGCGGTGATGACCAGTCTGGCATCGCAATCGATAATTCGGTTGGCAAGGGCTTCTGCACTGAAGCCGGCGAAGACGACGGAATGGACCGCGCCGATGCGTGCGCAGGCAAGCATGGCGTAGGCGGCTTCCGGAATCATCGGCAGGTAGATGACGACCCTGTCGCCCTTGCCAACGCCGAGTCCACGGAGCATGTTGGCCATTCGGCCGACATGCTCGCTGAGTTCCCGGTAAGTGATCCTGAGTGCAGCGTCAGTCGGGTCATCGGGTTCCCAAATGATGGCGACCCGCTCACCATTCCTGTCAAGATGGCGATCAATGCAATTTGCCGCGACATTGAGTGCGCCGTCATCAAACCACCGGATCGAGACATCGGGATAGTTCAGATTCACATCCTGGACATGTGTGAAGGGAGTGATCCAGTCAACGCGATGAGCTGCCTTGCGCCAGAATGCATCCGGATTGGCAAGGGCCTCGGTGCTCATGCGCTCAAATGCCTCACTTGAAATCAGGGACCTGGCAACAAAATCCGCGCTGGGGTACCGTCTTGTATCGTCTGGATCTTGCATGGATTCCTCCTTTCCAGCCTTGTGTATTGTGATGCAGTTATCACCAGAATATAGAACAGCGATGGTATAAGTCAGTCACCGGCAATGCAAACCCTATGTGTGCTTCCAATCCGGTCATTCATCCGCTGAGCGAACGGGCGCTCCTCATAATCTTCGCTGAGACCGCCTCAAGATCGACAACGGAGACCATGCTCGCCTTCGAACACGAAGTGCTGCAGATTGGCGGCGAGTCGATCATGGAAACAGTGCTGGCCCTGCGTTCGGTCCTCGTCGTATTTGATCCGGTCGCCCATGAGGCTGTGGCAATTGAAGATCTTTGCCGACGGGCTCTCAAATCGCTCAAGACCGCTGCAGTCCCTGCTCGAAAAACCATGAAAACATACCGTCTTCCCGCCGTATATGGAGACACGGACGGACCGGATCTCAATGAGGCCGCCGACCTTGCCGGGCTCACCAGTGATGACTTCATCGAGCAACATGCCACCTGTTTTCATGATGTATCCAGCATCGGCTTTGCACCGGGATTGGCCTACCTGACGGGTCTGCCTGAAGCATTTGCCATCCCCCGGAATCCGACAGCCAGCAAGCCGGTACCGGCCGGCTCGTTGCTTGTTGCCAACCGTCAGACCGTCCTGCCTGCAACACCGATCCCCACAGGCTGGAAACGCATCGCGAGGACGCCGGTTATCGGCTTCAGGCTTTCCGCCGAGAGACCCTGCCTTCTTGCGCCGGGAGATCGGGTCACATTCACCCCGGTCTCCGCGGCCGAGGCGGCAGCATGGCATCCCGACACGCCCTGGAGGACACTCGAAATTGACGGCACTTGAGATCCTTGACCTCGCCGCACCGGTGACAATCCAGGACCATGGACGCATGGGATACCGTCGCTTTGGTGTCCCGGCGGGAGGTGCCATTGATCATTATGCACTCGCTGAAGGCCAGGCATTGCTTGGCAACACCCACGACAGTGCCGCTCTTGAGATGTCATTTCAGGGTGGACAGTTCAAGGCTTCAGCAGCCCTCCATTTTGCCACCTCGGGTGCTGAAATGGCTCTTGCAATCGACCGGAGTCCGGTGCCCTGGCGGACGGTTCAGCGGATTGAAGCAGGCCAGACACTGACCATAGGGCCCGCATCGCTTGGCAATTACGGATATCTGCACCTCAAGGGCGGCATTGAGGCACCGGTCGCTCTCTCCTCCCGGTCAACACATATCCCCTCGGGGATTGGCTGGCAACCACAGGTCGGAGAGCATCTTGTCGCTGCCTGTGATGGAGAGTGTGCGATGAACATGCTCCCGCAGGCAGCGTATTTCAATGAACGTGTCCTGCGGGTCCTCCGCGGGCCACAGACATCCCTGTTTCCGGACACTGATCTTCAAACGCTTGCCAGCGGTGTCTTCAGGACCGGCTTTGTTCGCGATCGAATGGGTGTCCGGCTTGAGACGGATGAAACCAGGTTTCAGGCCAGTGCAGGGCGCACGGTTATCTCCGATCCGATCATGACTGGTGATATCCAGGTCACCGCAGACGGGGTCGGGACGGTGCTGTTGGCTGATTCCCAGCCGACAGGTGGTTATCCGCGTCTGGCAACGGTTATCGGAGCCGATCTGCCGGTCATCGCCCAAATGCCGCCAGGTGCCGAATTTACCTTCAGACTGATCGAGCGCGATGAGGCAATCAGGGCATGGCGGGCCTATATGCAGGACTGCAATTCCCTCGCCCGGGCAATTCGTCCCCTCGTGCGCAATCCACATGACATCAATGATCTGTTGTCATATGACCTTGTCAGTGGCCTGGTTCGCGGAGATGAGAGTGATGCAGATTGATTTGAATGCCGATCTTGGTGAGAGTTTTGGTTCCTGGAAAAAAGGACATGACAGCGCGCTCTTGCAAATCGTGACCTCGGCGAACATTGCCTGCGGGTTTCATGCCGGCGATCCCGAGATCATGGCAAGAACATGTGCCGACTGCAAGACCAATGGTGTCAATGTCGGTGCGCACCCCGGTTACAGGGATTTGGCCGGCTTCGGGCGCCGTGAAATTGCCGGCTATGGGGATCATGCCCTGCAATGCGAGGCGATCTACCAGATCGGTGCTCTTCAGGCAATCGCATCCACATTTGGACTGACCGTTCGCCATGTCAAGTTTCACGGTGCTGCCGGAAACATGTCCAGCCGGGATCAAGGCCTTGCAATGACCCTCTTTGAGGCTGTTCAGCGGCTTGATCCGAATCTCCGAATTGTTGTCATTGCCGCCACGGCCCAGGCCGCCGCCGCCCGGACACTCGGCATCACTGCGCTCCAGGAGATCTTCGCTGACCGGGCCTATAATGATGATGGCACACTGGTTGGTCGTTCAGATCGACAGGCGATGGTGTGTGACCCGGCGACCTGTGCCGAAAACATGCTCCGGGCAGTGGAAAGCGGTACGATTGTTTCCGTCAATCAAAATCCGATCTCCATCAACCCCGATACCATCTGTGTCCATGGTGATACACCCGAGGCCATCAGCATCGCCGATGCAGTCCGTGCGCGCCTTGAAGGTGCCGGCATCAGCGTCAAACCCTTCTGATTTCTGCCTTCCGATACAGACAAGGGCCTTGGCGCATATCCGTTACACGCCATATCAGGCAAATCCATGATCTGATTTTGACGGGGATATTCATGATGTCCCACCAGTGCCAACAGACCAAAATCCGGGTTGTGAACTTCAAAAGTGAAGCGAATGGTGTATCGAACTGGCCATCAATGACACAGACCCGAACAGCTCCTGAGGACCATCATGAACACGAGGCCGCTTTGTGTTGCCTGCCTTGACTCGGGACAAGGAAATCGTGTGCTCCATCTCCGGTTCCCGATCCGGTTCAATTCTGGATAACCGTGCGCCGCAGGCCCGATTTGCATTTTGCTCAAGCCAGCTGCTGATTTGACTCCATCGTGCTGTGTATTGTCATGCACAGTCGGTCGGCAGTGCAGGAAGCGGAAGAGTAAGCCAGAGACTCAATCACCCAGACTCTCCGTCATGCCTTTGAAAATAGAGTCCGAGAACGGATCCCCCCTCCCAACAGTCAGCCTGGAAGCGTTTCGATCACATCACCCTTGCGCTGCAGCACGGTCACGCCCTGTGCGTGGGCCTCGGCCTTGAGGGTGTCGTCAATATGAAAGGTGGCCAGCGCAAAGTGCTGCCGCCGGTCACCGTACTCGGGAAACAGATGGCGGAAGTTGGGCATCTTGGTGCTCACAAGGCGCTCCAGATCATGCTTGTGGACCTTGTACTTGACCTCCACGACGAACACATCCCGGCCATTGATCAGAACGAGGTCAAACTCATCCTCCAAACCGGCATGGCTGCGTGTGGTATTCTTGTCGATGACATCGAAATGTATCCCGTCCAGCACCGGGTTGGCCTTGAGGCTGTTGTAGTAGAACTCCTCGGCAACTGCGCCCTGGTTGTTGCCCACGCCGCCATACATCTTCGCCAGCTGGTCCAGTTTGGCATCGGTCCTTGCCATCTGGGCTCCTGTCTCGGCCTGCTGAACCGCAATCTTCTCCAGCAGGGCATCAATCCGTTCGTGTGCACTGTTTGGGCCATCCGTCTGTTTCTCGCCATTCATGGTGTATTCCTCTTGATGCCGGGGCGGATGCAGCGACCGAGTCTACACTGCCGGTCAGCTGTTGTATAGTGTTCCCTTGGCAGGGCGCTCTCCATTGTTTGCAAGGATTGCAGTATTGACCCAAACTGCTACAGTCATCAAGCGGGGCATCTTGCGAGAATTTTCTGCCCCGCCCAGCGAGGGGCAATTCCCACCGCCATCTTGAGCTCTCACCCTGATTGTTGCAACTTTTCAGGTTGATTGGCGCTCTGCAGTTGGCAGCATCCCGCTTCCGGCAACAGACCCACTGTCTATGGTCGGGATATCCCCCAACAGTCAGCCTGGAAGCGTTTCGATCACATCACCCTTGCGCTGCAGCACGGTCACGCCCTGTGCGTGGGCCTCGGCCTTGAGGGTGTCGTCAATATGAAAGGTGGCCAGCGCAAAGTGCTGCCGCCGGTCACCGTACTCGGGAAACAGATGGCGGAAGTTGGGCATCTTGGTGCTCACAAGGCGCTCCAGATCATGCTTGTGGACCTTGTACTTGACCTCCACGACGAACACATCCCGGCCATTGATCAGAACGAGGTCAAACTCATCCTCCAAACCGGCATGGCTGCGTGTGGTATTCTTGTCGATGACATCGAAATGTATCCCGTCCAGCACCGGGTTGGCCTTGAGGCTGTTGTAGTAGAACTCCTCGGCAACTGCGCCCTGGTTGTTGCCCACGCCGCCATACATCTTCGCCAGCTGGTCCAGTTTGGCATCGGTCCTTGCCATCTGGGCTCCTGTCTCGGCCTGCTGAACCGCAATCTTCTCCAGCAGGGCATCAATCCGTTCGTGTGCACTGTTTGGGCCATCCGTCTGTTTCTCGCCATTCATGGTGTATTCCTCTTGATGCCGGGGCGGATGCAGCGACCGAGTCTACACTGCCGGTCAGCTGTTGTATAGTGTTCCCTTGGCAGGGTGTGGAGCCTGCATTGCAGATTATTGGTTGATGGCAATTGGTTCCTGCGTGGATATGAAATCGTGCCAGCATCAATGGCGATATCTGGCAAGCTTGGATTATTCCTTCGTTTATGGGCAATTGTATGCCGGTTCTGACTGTCACCGATGATGCCTGCGCATGGTGGGATTCTGGACCTTTTGCCCAAGGATTGGTTCCTGGTGCTATGGGCTCGTTTGCAAAACGAATCAGGTATGATCGGAGAGTCATGTGCAGAACTCCTGGGCAGGGATTTTTGGAAAAATATCTGTCTTGCCTGTGCTGCCTGGCGGGCAGGGTGCCGATCCCATGGATTGCCGGACATGGTTGGGACCATTTTTCCTTCTGACGGCCATGTTGATCCGGATTTGTTTCGTGATACCCGTCAATGGTATCATTCGACAGAGTTTCTTTCAGAAAGATGTGCTCGCCGAGGAGGCTGCGCTCGACCTCGGTCAAAGAAACTTCCTCGCAGATACTATCCCATGCCCCCGAATCGTGTCAATCTGCCTGGCAATGATGCCTTTTGCCGCATTCTCGCCGAGATGAAAGATGTGCCGGGCTTTGAGGCATGTTACAAGCGTACTTGAACGGTTCTCCCCAACGATCAGCATCGCCTGGCTGGCCACATAACCGGAACGGTTTTGGGTGCAAATATCATAGGCAGGCGTCAGAGTCAGATTTTTTCCGTCCCAGAAAGCGGTATGGTTGCGGGCGTGATCGTCGGTGTTGCCGCACAGGACATTGAATACAAGCCTTCATAGAACCCGTGCAGGGTTACCCTTGGCGACCGAAAGCGGCGCCGAATGATTTCCGCAAGGGTCTCATAGCTGGCATATCGTGCCATCATCTCATCAAGACCGAGCAGAGTCAGTGCCGAAACCATGGCCTTGCGTATCTAGCCATCCCTCATCATAACGCGATCGAAACGCTCAACCAGCAGCACATCCTTGCCCGCAATCTGCTTGAGATGCACGGGAGCAACATCAAGCCCCACCTTGGCAGCAAGGCTCATGGCGACATACTCCGCCTTCACGACGTTATATGTATCGATGTATCGGTCGACACCGAGAATTTGGCGAGCATCTTCGTTTCACCATCCTGAATCACTACCTTTGGGCGTGTGCCACCAAGTGATGTCCCGCGCAACAAAGCCTGCTCAAGATCCGGAACCAATGGGATGCCTTTTTCAACTTTTCCGCAGCAAGCAGCAAATCTTCGTGCATCGCGGCTTGGGTGGTGCGTGGTACATACTCATAAGCGGAGTTCTGGAAATCCAGTGCACCGATTCGATCAGAGCCTGACT
>JAPOSK010000326.1 GCA_026709725.1 Paracoccaceae bacterium
AAGAACATCTTCCGCAACCCGGAACACGTAGATGCTGTTGGCCACCCGCCTGATCTGGTCAGCGAGGGTCAGACCCGGCAGTGATCCTCCAAGCGCAACGGTCCCGGCCTCAATCAGTTCCTTGAACAGTTCATTTCCAGTCGAGTGAAACGTTATCAGGGGTTTTCTGTTCTCACGGATCTCATTCAGTGTCTCAAGCACAACCTGATCGACCTTGATGGCGTTGATCAGAAGACGGGAAAGGCGCGAGAGGGCGGCACCCGGTGAATGAGAGTACTGGTTGAGTGCCGAGGTTTCGGTCATGGCCGTTGCCGGATCATATCCCTCCGCGATCAGCCGGTTGTAAATGCGGCCCTGACTCTCACCGATGATATCCCCGATGGCCAGCGAACATTCCAGGATCGCTTCGATGATCGGCGAGAAGTCATCCATGATGGCCCGATAGTTCGTGATACGCTGATCATCCGGAAGACGGACCTGAAAATCGATCATGGAGAGATCATGATCGCGGCGCAGAAACACACCGTCCTCGGCCAGCATTGTCGTGAAGCTTTCCTGAGCGATCTCGCCTCCATGAAGATGCGTTGAGAGCAGCGGATCGAGCCGGCTCTTGTCGGAATCCGGCAGGAGTCCATGATAGAGGTGGGCACTGAGCTGGTCCCGCATCGGCGTTGCGGTGGCAAAGATGGTATTGCCCCGACCGGATCGTGCCAGGATATCACGAATGGCCTCACCGGTATTGGACTGTGGATTGAGGGCATTCTGGGATTCATCCAGAATAACCAGCACTGACTCATTGATGGCATCACGCGACCATGTTCTGCTGGGCGATGCCGCCTTCCCCCGGAATTGGGAATAGTTTGTCAGGATCACGTTGCTGCCTTCCGGCCACTGACCGGAGGCAAACAGTGCACGACGGGCAGCGGCGGACAGGGTGCGATACTCAAGCGTCCTGCCCAGACCCGGCAGCATGTCATCGGCCTCACCCGGAGCATGGAGTGTCACGGGACGGGATGCAATGATTGTGGGGGTCGCGATCCGATGCGCATCCACTGCCTGCATGTCACGCCAGACATCCGGAATATTGATCTCGGCATTCTCGGTAAAATACAGAACGCGGCCCCCGGCCTGTAAATGTTTCCGGGCCAGGGTCGCAAGACTGCGCCCCTTGCCAACACCTGTCTGGTCGGCCAGAAGGAACGACCGATTGCGGGAACGGGCGACCATGCACATGGCCACAGCGTCAACCTGTTCTGCGGTGAGGACTTGACCGACATCTGCCGGATCAACATCGAGAATCCGTGCAACAGCGGCATCCACACCACCCTTCGGTTCGAAATAGCGGGCGGTTCGGCGCAAAGCACTGGCGGTCGCTCCTTCAAGTGACTTGGGAATCATGGTGCAGGCCGGTGATGCCTGTGAAAGAGGAATGTAGGGACGCTGAGCAGCCATCCCTGTTGTCGATGCACTGAATGGGGTGGCATCCTGCAACTCAATCCACTCCCGAATCTTGCGTCGGGATCTGAGAACTTCCGTGTGCAGGCGGTCAAAGTCTTCGTGAACTGTCAGCGTGAATGTTCGCCGGGCCGCTGCCGGCAGACTGTCTTCACTCCTCGCCCGGCGTGCACCGACAACCAGCATCGTGACAGGATCATCGTCATGGTGACCCGATGCAAGATGTGGAGCAAACTCAGCCACAACATCGATGATGTAGGCCTTGCCAACAGTGTAACGCAGTGCGCTGACAGCCTTGTCTCCAGCCTGGCCTTTGACCAGCATGTAGGATGTTCCATCTGCGGTTCGATTCCCCAGACCGTTCAGAACCCTGTCGGTCAGGGATTCGGGTTCGCTTTCCGTCATGTCGACAACCTGCAGAGACACATTGGTCTTCGCGGCTGGAGCAGGGACCGCCAGTCCGAGCTGCCATGAACCGGAAAATTCGACCTGGCCCGCATTGTTGATCAGTCGTTTCAGGAGCATCAGGAATTTCAGTGTGGGGATGAATGCCCCCCTGCCGTTACAGCCGGAATCCTCATGGCGGGAAGGATCACGTTCAAAGGCAAGAAATCGATTGAGGTTGTCCTGCAATCTGCTGGCCCGGTGGTAGCTGTCCCGGGAGGCGGACTCTTCACCAATGATGCCAAGGATTTCCCTGATCAGAAGCCGTTTGATCTCCGCACCGAACGCTGCGCGATCATAAATGTGGTGCAGTGTCCAGCTCGCCCAGGCCGCATCAAGGTGAGTCCTGAACTCACCGGTGGTGATCGAACCCCGGGCGGCACGCATCAGCAGACCCTTGGCGACCCGCGGCAGATCCTCTTCTGACTTGGCACGCAGATAGAGCGTGGGATGGTCGGACGGCATCTCACCGACCAGTCGATAAGTGTCTTCATCCCGGATCTTGCGGACCCGCCCGGTCAGGGGATGATTGAAGACATCCTCACCCAGATAATTCGTTCCAAGCAATTCGAGAGACTGGGTGTCCTGAAAGGGCTGGCCCTGGACAGGACCGGATTTTGCCCGTTTGTCGATTGTCCACTCCTCACTGAAAAGGGCATCCTTGGAAATAATCGTGTCCCTGCCCTCAAGTGTTCGGGCAAGTCCGGCCAGATTGTCAGGTGTGATTTTTCCCCTGAGATCAAGAATGGCTGAATCGCCCGCCGGAGTAAGGGTAAACCCTGCCGCCCGGGCCCGCTTGCGCAGGGGGGCGGATTGCTGCGGATCGCCAAAGCGCAATGCAAGACCTTCATTGCCATCCGGCAGGAGAATGCGGTGAAGTTTGGCATCGCTGCCGGAAAAATCAATCCACTTGCAGTGTGGTGTCGGCTGATAGGAAGTGATTTGAGACATAATTGTACCCGTAACGTAGACATCTTTGCCGCAGGCTACGTCCGTATTGTAGTCTCTGTTTGACTACGGTCCAGGTACACTATTTGACCAGGAACTTCTAATTCGGTTCTATCGGGTCGGTTGTATTCTGTTGCGTTCTGATTCGGGGATTATAGACGGGATTTTGAGATTGTAAAGCCATTTTTTCACGGGGCGTGATATCGGGGTCCTGCCCGTGGACAAGAATCCGGGCGGCACCGCTCACAAGTTCCCTGAATTCAGTGTAATAGCGCTTGGGAGCATCCGCATCGGACCGGGTCGCAACAGCATCCCTCGGCAGGGCGGGACCAACTGTCCTGCTGCGGGACAGAAAATAATCCTGCTGGCCGTCCCGCGTTGTTCTGAAGGGCTTCAGAACGGCGACAGACTCGGCAAAACCCATCAGTGGAACCTTCGGCACCTCCTGCTGAAGCCCCCTGAAGAACCTTGCGATGTCAGTGTTCCACATGGCCTTCCAGCCATCCCTCCCGAACGCCGCTTTCCTGTCCGGGTCAAGGCCGGCCATGAATGCCTGGCTGATTGCATCAGCCTCATTCTGTCCGAGATGACGCAGCGCTGTATCGATTCGGCGACCAAGACCGCCTGTCCTGTAGTTCTGCAGGGAAATGTAATGGCGATGCCCCCTGTCAATACTTGCCGCAGTAAAGGGCCCGATCCGCAATGGCTCAACCGGTGTGACATCAATCGCGCCACATGTCTGGATGGCGGCTTCGAGTTCCGTATGCTGGGACTCGTTCAGCATGAACATCACAGCCTCGTCAACGGGCAGGGGTGCGCCATCCTGCCACTTGCGCCAGTAATAATGTGATGTCCGCCGGGGATGACTGCCTGACCTGCCTGTATATGTGATCAGGGCGGCCCGATTGTCCTCAAAGAATCCGGAAACGGCATCAAAGAGATCACCAACCCCGCTGACTGTCTCTGTCCGGGGCGTATGCAGCACCGAAACATTGTAGACCGTTGCCGAATTCGTCCTGTAGAGACGTGCGTTCCCCTCGGCGTCCCGTGACACCGTGATCTGCATTGGCAGGCCAACACGGACTTCATCTTCGGGCCCGGCCAGCCGGGTCGCCCAGCCTGCACGCACCCGATTGCCCGAAAAGTGGGCACTGCCGAGCCAGACATAGCCGCCCGGCCGGGTATACGCGTGCGATGTCTCGCGACCCAGATCCGAAACCCTGGCCGTGTTGGTGTTGGTCGGAGTCTCCTGTATCGACACCTCGACAGATTTTGCATTCATCCGACCGCCACGGATCGTTCCCCGAATTGTTCCGGGATAGCATCCCTGCTCGGTCTTTTCGGGATCGTACCCCGCAATCTCAACCACCAGATTCTGCGTCCGCGGGGGCCTTATCGGCCCGGTACCTGTCTTCAGGATCCCTCTCCATCCATCACCGCACAATCGGTGTCGGTTCACAGAGACTCCTAACCCGGATTCCTGAAACCCGGTGATGGTGATTTCACCACCCAGAGCCGGTTATCCACAAGAAACCGGCGACCATGGCGGTCTGCCCCGCCATCATTTCATTCAGATCAAAAACCGCGATAACGGGAGGCTGCTTGTTTCATTCAACGAAAGCAAACTGATTAAGATCACCCATAAATCCAGAGATTATGAAAATTCAGGAGCCATGAATTACGAGTCTACCGGGATGGAATCCGCGTGTACAACTATGGTGAGATGGGAGACGACTGGCTTGGGCTTGATCTGCGTCGTGTGAATCTGCCGACGCGCCGGATCAGCCGCAATATCATTCTGGGGGCAATCCATCTGCACCTCAAGGAATCAACCGGTCTTGTCGAGAAAACCAATCGTGAGGGTTTCTTGGAAAACAAACCCCGCCAACAACTGCATCGTATCGTGCTCGGAGCACTTGCCACACTCGAAACGGAGCGGCAGGTCGATAAGGAACGCATCAGACGATTGACAGGAGGGCCAAGTGATCCCGTAGCGACAATGATTGAGAAACCGATACAGGATTTACGACGCGTACTCAGGAAGCATGGATTGCGAGACAAGTTTGAGAGCTATGTTGCAGAGATTGAACACAACTACCAGAGCATGCAGGACACACTTCTGACAGCGGGAATGTCCGGCCTCAATCTGGCAGTCGTATTTCATGAGGTGGAGCGGGGGGTCAGGACTCTCCACCAGGCCCTCTCCGAGGGGGCGAATCTGGAAAGTGCCGCTTTGCAGGCGCGTGATCTCATGCGACTTCTTGATGGCTTCACGACATTGCTTCGGCGTGACAACAAGCGGCGGCACAGCGCAAGGAAACTGCTCGAAGCTGCCCAGCGGTTCAACATGTTGCGCCTCCGGCATCATCGTGTCCATCTCGAAATCTCATCCTTGCAAAATATGGACGATGGGTTTCGGTCCCGGTTCTCGTTCGGTCTGGTCGTAGGCGCACTGAACAACCTTGTGGACAATGCTCTCTACTGGCTCCGGATCCGGTGGCCGGAAATTCCAGAGCCGGATAGATCACCTGAACGAAAGCTCTACATCGGCGTGTCGCACGACTTCGAGGCCGGTCCAGCGATTGTTGTCGCGGACAATGGCGTTGGATTTCAGGGAGACGATCCTGAGAATCTTGTTCGGCCCTTCTTCACGCGTAAACCCGAAGGCATGGGGCTTGGCCTCTACTACGCGAATCTGGTCATGGAACTGAATGGAGGGCGGCTCGCTTTCCCGCAGCCGGGTGAGGTTGATCTCCCTGACGAATTCGATGGCGCGGTCGTCGCTCTGATATTCAAGGAAATACAATGAGACTGCCTTCACCGCGAGTCATCGCAATCGATGACGATCCGCAACATCTCGAAGGGTTGACCCAAGGGCTCAACCGCTGTGGCGTTGCGTGCCTGCCGGTTCATTTTACGGGTGAAGCGGATGCTGGACCATGCTCCCATGTACGGGTGATATTCTCCGACCTCCATCTCAGCGGTGGCACTCCCGGAGACTACATGGGAGACTTCAGTGCTATCGGCGGTTTGATTGAACATTCGACACAGCCCTCTGGACCGTATTTCATAATCCTTTGGACTATGTATCACGGAGCAGGCACCCGCCCTGCATCAGTTCCTTTCAGAGTGCCTCAAGAACATAGCAAAGCCTTTTGCAGTACAACCACTCGATAAAACTGATTATCTTGATCCGCACAACACCGTGATAAGCCCAGACAAACTTGTGCAGGACATAAAATGTATCGTTACGAAACAGCCGCAGATTGGTGCATTGCTCAATTGTGAGAAACGGGTTCCATCCGGCACCGGCGTCCAACCGGTCCGGGCATCACGTGCCGCCAGCCTGAACGCCCCCGGTGACCAGCCAATCAGGGCCAGCCACACATCCCCCTGCACCGCCACATGCCGCAACCCCCGGCCCACAATCGCGTAAAACTGCAGATAATGATGCGCCGCCATCAAATGATCCCGCCGCCGGTGCGCCGCCGCCCCAAAGGCCGGGCCGAACCGTCACCGCAGAGAGATCAACCACCAAATCGGAAAAGTCGCGAATCATCATGATCGGCGCGATGAAACGGAAAAGCAAAATGGTTGGCAAAAAGCCAGGCCATGGCAGTCAGCGATCGACCAAAAATAGGGGAATTATATACAATAGTAACAATTCCCCGGCCCGATCATTTCTCCGTCTTGATTGCGAACGGCCGCATGAAGGCGTCCCGCACTTCCTCCTCGGTCATGCCCGGCATATCGATCTCCTCTTCCAGTTCGGCCTTGCAGGGCTGATACCGGCGGTCCTTGAGGGTGATGGGGCGCGGTTCGGGGATGGGATGGGGTTTGGTGGTCATTTGGGTC
>JAPOSK010000330.1 GCA_026709725.1 Paracoccaceae bacterium
GCGAGAGGATTGACGGAACCAACGCAAGGATTGAGTCCGTAAGCGAGAGGATTGACGGAACCAACGCAAGGATTGAGTCCGTAAGCGAGAGGATTGACGGAACCAACGCAAGGATTGAGTCCGTAAGCGAGAGGATTGACGGAACCAACGCAAGGATTGAGTCCGTAAGCGAGAGGATTGATGGCACCAACGCAAGGCTTGATGCAACTAATGAGAGAATTGATATTGCTCTAATGCAATTAACCGAGTTGACTGATGCTCAGCAAATAACTCAGGCTTCAGTGGAAAATTTTCAAGATGACCTTGATAGGGTGGTAAAAAGGCAGTCTGAACTTGAGGCACAAGTTCAATTAATTAATGACCAGTAGTTGAAGCTGGCGTTGGGTGCGCCCTGATCCCTTGTTGCGACAAATTTAACTGTTCTTGTAAACGTTTGTTTGCGTTATTGCTTTTGCTGCAGTTGGGTACATAATGCCCCTCAAGAAGCGTTTTTTCAGGATCATCGGCCCCGGTACCGATGATATCTGCGTGAGTCGGCACTGGCTATTGGGACCCCGAACAGTTCCGGCTCGAACCGGCTGCGGGAGATCTGCGAAATCCTGAATTTCATCATTTGCCTGGTCATGATCGACGCGCGGCACTCAAGGGCCTGGCACCTGGCCTCCGGCAGGCTGTGCGTGATGCGGATATCCCGGGCCGGCCCTGGATGAGATCATGTGCGGGCAAGTCTTATGAGGACAGGCCGTCTCCGAGGTCTCTGGCAAAGCCTTCCTCACCGCACCTTGAGGTCTGGTGCCGGCGCACGAACGTGCAGGATCCGCACATGGTGCGCCATTGGCAGGGTTGCTGGCAATGACAGCCCATCAGCACTGTCATCAATCCTCCAGCCGAGTCATGAATCCAGCAATCTGACTTCAATTTCCTCAGCAAGTTGCCGAGCCTGGGCTTTTGGTGTGCAGCCGCCGATGCCAACGTGCCTCCCAACGCGCCACCAGAGTCCGGGTTGCCACCGGGTGCTCATCGATTTGCCAAGAACCAGCACCATTCCATTACTGGGCTTGAAAGCAAAAAGGCTGATGTCAACGCGTTGGATGTCATCAATACTGGCAATCAGGGTTCCATCCGTGCAACGAAGTTCATCGCCGACAAACTCAATGCAATGGGCTGTCGCCCGGTGAACACACCACGCAGCCCAAATGGCAGAGAGGGCTGCGAGACACTGGATCACAGCATAGACGCCACCCGTGGGCAGCGATGCAAGTCCCGTGAATCCAAGCAGGCACCCGCACAGTACCAGAAACCCGATCGCCAGCCAGCGTCGTGGTGGGCTGGGCTGAACAACGATACGGTGCGCTGCCTTGTGCGCCTGTGACCGTCTTCGGGATGGTGACATGATGGGCATCGGACGCTTCGCTGAGCATTGAATCAGGGTCAGTTTTCAACCCGCAGGGCACTGATAAAGGCCTGCTGGGGAATCTCGACCCTGCCAAACTTGCGCATGCGTTTTTTTCCGGCTTTCTGGCGATCAAGGAGTTTGCGTTTGCGTGTGAAGTCACCGCCATAACATTTGGCGGTGACATCCTTGCGGAGGGCAGACAGGGTTTCACGAGCAATGATGCGGCCACCCACAGCCGCCTGGATGGGAATTCTAAAGAGGTGACGGGGGATGAGTTCCTTGAGTTTCTCGCACATCTGCCGCCCCCGGGGCTCGGCACTGGTGCGATGAACCAGGATTGACAACGCATCTATCGGTTCTGCATTTACGAGAATTTGCAATTTGACCAGATCGCCATCCTTGTAGCCGGTGATTGTGTAGTCGAAAGATGCATAGCCACTTGAGATTGATTTCAGCCGGTCATGAAAGTCAAACACAACCTCGTTGAGCGGCAGATCAAAACGCAGCATGGCGCGGCTGCCGTGGATGGTCAGCTCACTCTGCACCCCGCGGCGCTGATGGCAGAGTTGCATGATATCGCCGACATAGGTGTCAGGCGTAATGATGGTGGCATCGATATGGGGTTCCCTAATGTGATCAATCAGGGTAAGATCGGGAAGGTCTGCCGGGTTGTAGACCTCCCGGCAGCTGCCGTCCTTGAGGTGCACCTGATAGATGACCGAGGGTGCAGTTGTAATGAGTTCAAGGCTGTATTCCCGTTCGAGGCGTTCACGAATCACGTCAAGATGCAGAAGGCCCAGAAAGCCGCAGCGAAAGCCAAAACCCAGGGCCGTGGACGACTCCATTTCGCTGGTGAATGAGGAATCATTCAGCGAAATCTTCTCAATTGCACTGCGCAGGTTCCGGAAATCATCATTGTCAAGTGGGAAGAGGCCACAATACACCACCGGTGTTGACGGTTTAACGCCAGGGATTGCCTCCGGACAGCCCCCCCGGGCGGTTGTCACCGTATCCCCGACCACCGTATCCCTGACCTGCTTTATGGATGCTGTCAGATAGCCAATTTCACCGGCAGCGAGCCGGTCACACGCACGCATGTCAGGGCGGAACGTCCCAAGACGGTCAAGGGTGTAGACAGCATCGGTCGCCATCATCCTGATCTGCTCTCCAGCCCTGAGACATCCATCAAAAATCCGGACCAGAACAACCACACCAAGATAGGCATCATACCAGCTGTCAACCAGCAGGGCCTTGAGCGGGGCATTCGCATCACCTGTCGGGGCCGGCAGATGTGTCACGATTGCCTCAAGGACATTCTCAACTCCCTCTCCGGTCTTGGCCGAAACGCAGAGAGACTCATCCGTATCAACACCAAGGACCTCGACGATCTGTTGCAACACCCGGTCAGGTTCAGCAGCCGGTAAATCCATCTTGTTCAGGACCGGGATGATCTCATGATCAGCATCGATGGCCTGATAGGCGTTGGCCAGTGTCTGCGCCTCAACCCCCTGGGTGGCATCAACCAGAAGCAGGGTTCCCTCCACCGCTCGCATTGATCGTGAAACCTCGTAGGTAAAATCAACATGACCGGGTGTATCGATAAGGTTGAGGATATACATTTTGCCATCTCTGGCTTTATATGTGATGCGCACTGTATTGGCCTTGATGGTAATCCCGCGCTCACGCTCGATCTCCATTGTGTCGAGCAGCTGGTCCTTCATATCCCGGTCACTGACGGTACCGGAGATTTGCATGAGCCGGTCAGCCAGGGTGCTTTTTCCGTGATCAATATGTGCGACAATCGAGAAGTTCCTGATCTCGGCGGGTGTGATCATGGCGGCCACGGCTCTCCTTCAACCTGCAACAAGCGATTCACCGGATTCACACGCAATCGTTTCGGCCCCGAGGTCTGACACCCGACTGCCTGACCGAAGGGGCTGATTCAGGAGGTCAATACCAACCCATCACCGATGATCCCCATCGCAGGCGATGTTTCAGTCGGAACCCGGGTCCGCATCTGCACTGTCTCCCCGGTGCCGGATGATGTCTTTCCGGATCCGGAGAGCGCGGGAGGAAAGCACCCTCCTGTCAGACTTCAGGAGAAAATCATCAAGCCCGCCACGATGATCCACACTGCGCAGGGCAGCCGCCGATACGCGCAGACGGAACGACCGACCGAGGGAATCGGACATCAGTGTCGCCATCTTGAGATTGGGCAGAAAACGCCGTTTGGTCTTGTTGTGTGCATGACTGACATTATTGCCTGTCATCACTCGCTTTCCCGTCAATTCGCACACACGGGCCATGTCAATCACTCCAGTCAGGTTTTCTTATCGGGCTGATGAATCCTCGCATCCAGAGCCTTCTAGAAAAATCCTCAGCAATGTCAATGAGGCTGAATCGCTTATCGCAAGACAGATCCCGCACAAGACTGTCATGCCAGGGGCTGTCAATTATACTCACGGCTGCTTCCTGACTGGAGATCCCGGACCGTCCCCGATTGCCGCACCTGCGGGTCAATGCGGCAGCAGAGCATCAGCGGGCGACTCATTCCGGCATCTCCATGATGATCAGGGCTGGATATCGCGGCATGAGCTGAGAGCGTCAAGGATTTCACGGGCCGCTGCCATGGGACTTGTTCCGGACCGGGCCACTTCATGGGCCAGATCCTCCAATCGGGTTGCGAGGGCAGCGTCATTCCGGATTCGATTCAGGATCTGAAGCCTGATTTCACTCTCCAGACGCTTGGCCGAATTGCGCTGGCGGCGTTCAAGCAGCGTGCCATGGTCCCGTCGCCATGCGATCAACTCCTCAACTGATTGCCAGCAGGACATGACCGTATCTGCGCAAAGGGAGGAAACAGTCATGGCGTTCGGAACCTGATCAGGGTCGCCCCGGCGATGACGCAACAGTCTGAGAGCTGAGGCATATTCGGCACATGTCCGTCCAGCGGTGGCAGCATGTTCGCCGTCGTTCTTGGTCACAAGCACAAAATCCGCCAGCTCCATGACACCTCTCTTGATCCCCTGCAACTCATCACCACCATGCGGGGCGACAAGCAGGAGGAAGATGTCTGCAATCTCCGAGACAAGGACATTGGTCTGCCCTGTTCCCGTCGTCTCGATGATGACAAAATCATAGCAGGCCTGCTCGCAAAGCAGGGCCGCTTCCCCCGTTCTGTCACCAACTCCATCCGTGTTGCGACCGGAAGGCGAAGGGCGAATGTAACACGCCTCATGGCGGGTCAGCTCGGACATTCGTGTTTTGTCACCCAGGATCGACCCCCCGGCAAGTGTCGAGGTCGGATCAACAGCCAGCACAGCAACCCTGTGTCCATGGCCGATCAGAATTGTCCCCAAGGTATTGATGAAGGTCGATTTGCCAACACCTGTGGCACCGGTGATACCAATCCGAACGCTGTGGCGCAGACCCGTCGCCGCCAAATGCCTGAACAGCGTTTCGGACTTGTCCTGGTGGTCATCATGTTCGCTTTCGACCAGTGTGATTGCTTTTGACAGCGCTGACCGGTCGCCCTTGCGCAGGCGGCTGGCCAAATTATGAATTGCAGTGTGCCTCATTATAGGCGATACTCAAGGATGTGGTGATACAACATTTCCAAGACCCTCCATGACCTCTGTCAGCCGACCGCCCCGATCAGTTGTCAATGTGTCATTACGACATCTTCTGCAAGGAATCTTGCTGGCTCTTCTCGCCATCACCGTGCCCGCAGATGCCCGTGAAATCCGCGAGGAGCGGGCCGATTTCAACATTTTCCTTTTGGGGCTGAATGTTGCCACACTTGTCATTGCCTCACGCAATGACGGCGAGCAATACGCTGTGACAACATCGTTCGGCAGCAGGGGATTGGCATCTCTCCTCCTGCCAACACGATACAACATCAGGACACGGGGATATCTGCAGGCAAACAGATTTCTTCCCACACGCTACATTGAGGAGCGGAAAACCGGAAATCAGATCATCACACGAACACTCACCTTCCAGAATGGGGCGATTGCATCGGTTGTCTATGACCCTGCTGATCTCGCTGAGCAGGAGTTTGCGAAGGAGAGCAGCCCCGGACCATCGCATGAACTGATCAATACCCTCTACACGATTGTGCGGGACCGCAAGGAGAATCAGCTCTGCCGGGAACCCTCAGTCACGTTCAACGGAAAGGACTGGACAATTCTGGAATTTGGCGGCACCGTGCGGCAGTCACAGGAGAGCTTGACGTGTACGGCCGCAATCTTTTCGAGCGAGGACCCCGCTGCAACAGACACCGCCAGGAAGCGCTATGAACTTGAGTTCACCTATGTCCCGCATGCAACTGACGCAGGGTGGTATCAACTGGCACTGATCACAGGCGAGACCCGTACCGGCCCGATGACGATCCGTCGCCGCTTCTGACTCTGCATCACCCCTGAGGAGATGTCCTGACCCGAAGCAATAGCGTTCCGGGACAGGTTGGAGTTCAGGAAGGCCGGAACCGGCTGCCTTGACGCAGATTCGGCGTCTACTCTCCCTGCCTGATTGAATCGCGCTGTTGCGGATGCCGAGATTGGCAAATTTTGCAGCCCAGAAATCATCCGTTCATTTGACTCGAGGCAGGTTGATATATTGTTCCTTGACACCTCAAGATCTGACAGAACACTCATCAGGATAACAGATTGACAGACCCATCATATTAGCCTGAGCCAATGAGGCTGAATATCAATCAATCCACTGCAGCCACTCAACTCTGCAGGCAATACCATCACATCTGCTTTTCCCACGAGCACGCCCCCTGTTGCCTCAAGAAAGGCATCATGAAAGAGTTGGGAACAGAGAATTTCGTTACGTGGAAAGTTCCTGATCAGGTTAGATGAGACCAGATTTTTTGTGTACACTTGCAATAGGAGTGTTGACAACAAAGACTGGATAACGGACCTGAAAACGCCCGTATGGCTATAGGGCATATTCAGGCGTTTCATCGCTTGGATTGCAATTCTGTATCCGTCATCTTTGGAAACATTCATCCCACGTCGGACACGAATCCGGTGGCCGGACACATGATCATCGACTGTGCAGTAGCGGGTCCAAGGGGGGGGGGCGAGCTTCACAAATGTATCGTTCGCCGATGTAGACAGCGGCATGGATGCCACTCTGAATGCCTTGTGTCGTAATTCAGTTTCCTTTGAGCACTGACAACCAGACGTTGCGCATAATTTTTCTTGATAGCGGAGAAGAGCAAAAGATCGCAGGGCAACCACACAGAAAAATCTGGAATAAAACCTAATTCCCTTACAATGGGCGGGAGTTGAGATGT
>JAPOSK010000443.1 GCA_026709725.1 Paracoccaceae bacterium
CCTGATTCGGCCGAATCAGGCCGCCCGTGCCAGGCGGAGCCTTTTGGCACGGGCCCGGGAGGCGGCATGGATCGGTGCTGCTGCGAAACATTCGGGAAAGGGGGCCGATGCATCGCCGGATCGCTGATTGGGGCTCAATGCGATTTTGGTGGTCCGTGTATGATTGGGGACTTGCAGATTTCCGGGTCAGCCATACGAGGATCACACCCCTTCGGCACTCTTCTGCATAATCCCCTTGTTTTTTATGAATCTACGCCATGACTGGTGCAGATTCAATGATTGAACGGGTTTTTCCTGTTTTTGATCGCTGATGGGAAGTTGATAGCCCCGGAACCGGGACAATCAGGAAAGGAATGATGTCCATGGGGATCACGCCCCGTACATCCCTTCCTGCAAAATCTGTCATCGCACCTGCCAAACCCCTCATTGATCTCACGGCAGATTGCGGCCTGTCGGAGCCGGAGAACATCCGTTGACAGGAAATGCGCCGTGCGGTGGCCCCTTTCGCCCGGACCGGGAGAAGCGCTGACACTGCCCTCCCGATGGAAAAACATCGGGAGGGCAGCACAGTTGGCACCAGGGACTGCCGGAGATGGCTATCCGTCGAAATCGACTTCCTCGACCAGTCGCAGGGCAACGGGCCGCAGTTCAGCAATCTCGCTGAGGCTCAGGCTGTCATGGGTCAGTGCTCCCCATGAAGACACGAGGTCGGATGCTGCCACATCCCGGCGCACAGGATACTCATAATTGTCTTCGGCATAGAGTTCCTGAGCGGTGCTGGAGACAAGAAACTCCATCAGCCTGATCGCATCAGCCCGATGGGGAGCATGCCTGACCAGCGCCATTCCCGAGACATTCATATGCGTGCCGGCATTCCGGAACTCCGGAAAGAGAATCCGGACAGAGTTGGCCCATTCCTGCTGTTCGGAATTCTCAAGCATTTTCCCCATGTAATACGTATTGCCGACTGAAATATCACACTCGCCGGCCCAGATAGCCTTGACCTGGGCCCGGTCATTGCCCTGGGGCTTCCGGGCGAGATTGGCCTTGAGACCCTCAAGCCACGCCCGTGTCTGCATTTCGCCGTGATGGGCAACATGAGCGGCAATGAGTGAGAGATTGTAGGCGTGCGTTCCTGAGCGCGTGCAAATCCGGTCCCGCCAATCCGCATCGGCAAGCTGCTCATAATGAGTCAGCGCTCCGCCGGGAACACGATCCCTGGATGCATAGACAACCCGGGCCCGAAGTGTCAGGGCAAACCATTCGCCCCCCGGATCGCGATAATTGGCCGGAATGGCCCCGGTGATAATGTCGGATGCGACCGGCTGCGTCACACCACCCTCAACCGCGGCATGCAACCGGGAGATATCGACAGTCAGAATCAGGTCGGCGGGCGTTCGATCACCCTCGAGCTGAAGCCGTTTGACGAGTCCTGAATCGAGGAAAGAGATGTTGACATCAATGCCGGTTTCTTCTGTAAACGCTTCCAGCATCGGCAGGATCAGCCCAGGCTGACGATAGGAGTAGATATTGATTTCACCATCCGCGGCGGCGGCTTGCGCCCATGCTGTGACGAAACCAAGTATCATGACGGGTATGTGTTTCATGACAAATTTCCCTGTGATATACCTGATTAAAAAAGTCAGGTATTATGACTACCTGTCACAGATGTGATTTTCAAGCAGGAAAAGGTTGACAGAGCGGCTGACATTGTGGACTGATTGATCCAATGCATCATTCGGTGAAGGGAGGGGGTGAACAATGCAGAATGTCCTTGTCTTTGGTGCATCCTATGGGTCCCTGTTCGCAATGAAACTGGTCATGGCAGGTCACGCTGTTACGCTGGTCTGTCGTGATGACGAAGCGGATCTGATCAATCGGAAGGGGACCGAGGTCCGGCTCCCCCTGCGGGGTGATGCGGATGTCACGATTTTCAGATCCGGCGACCAGCCGGGGTCTCTGGCTGCCACGACGCCCGTTGCGGTCGACACAAGCAACACCACCCTTGTGATCTTCGCCATGCAGGAGCCCCAGTACAGCGCGCCCGAAATCGAACAGCTGGTCAAGACCATCGCAATGCAGGGTTTGCCGTGCCTGTCAATCATGAACATGCCACCCCTTGCCTATATGCGCCGGATTCTTGGTGATGATACCGGGGCACTGGCGCCCTGTTATGCGGCTCCACGGGTTTGGGACCACTTTGATCCGGATCTTGTCACGCTCTGCAGCCCCGACCCCCAGGCCGTCCGGCCGCCGGATCAACCACTCAATGTCCTGCGGGTCGGTCTGGCCACGAATTTCAAGGCGGCCGTCTTTGGCAATCCCGCAGCCACAACGATCCTCAGGGAACTTGAGCGCGACATCGCCGCCACCCGATTCAATGGTCGGGATGTTCCGGTCAAATTGCGAGTCCATGAATCTGTCTATGTCCCACTGGCAAAATGGAGCATGCTGCTCACCGGGAATTACCGTGCAATTACCCGCGCCGACCCCCGGTCCATTTGTGATGCGGTCCACACAGATCTTGAAGCCTCACAGAGCATATACAGCTGGACCCAGGATCTCGTTGCATTTCTCGGCGCGAGTCCGGAGGATCATGTTCCCTTCGCCAAATACGCCAAAGCCGCCGAAAGTCTGGTCAATCCTTCATCAGCCGCCCGGGCAATTGCCGCAGGTGCACATCAGATTGAACGTGTCGACAAACTCATCCAGAGGATCGCGCGCACCCACGGTCGCCACAATCATGAGCTTGATCAGATCGTCACAATCGTTGACGATGCGCTGGCTGCAAACGCGTGACGCAGCACCTGCCCGGAGCCGGGAACTGAAGGGGCTACCCGTCGAGTTTTTCGGTCAGCTCCGGCACCGCGGTGAAGAGATCTGACACCAGACCATAGTCAGCGATCTGGAAGATGGGAGCTTCCTCATCCTTGTTGATTGCCACGATGATCTTGGAGTCCTTCATGCCGGCCAGATGCTGAATGGCTCCGGAGATTCCAACAGCAATATAGAGATCCGGCGCAACGACCTTGCCGGTTTGTCCAACCTGCCAGTCATTGGGAGCATATCCCGAGTCCACAGCGGCGCGGGAAGCCCCGACAGCGGCCCCGAGCTTGTCGGCCAGAGCCTCGATGATCGCAAAGTCCTCGGTTGACCCCACGCCCCGTCCTCCCGATACGATGATTTTGGCCGATGTCAGCTCAGGGCGGTCAGTCGCCGCAATCCGATCCTCAACCCATGTGCTCAGATGGGGATCGCTGGTGGCGGCGATCTCGGTAATGGGGGCCGAGCCACCATCGGCAGCCGCACTGAATGCGGCTGTTCGGATCGTCATGATCTTTGTCGGGTCCGATGACTGAACTGTCTGCATGGCATTCCCGGCATAGATCGGGCGGGCAAAGGTATTGCCATCGACAACATCGGTCAGATCAGAAATCATCATGACATCAAGCAGCGCAGCAACGCGGGGCAGGATATTCTGGCTGTGGGTTGAAGCCGGCCCAACGATGTGCTCGTAATCGCCGGCAAGACTTGCCACCAGGCCGGCAATCGGCTCTGCAAGACCATGGCCGTACAACGGACTTCGGGCACACAGGACCCTTGCCGCTCCGCTGAGCGAGGCTGCTGTGGAAGCGGCCCCGGAGCAATCGTCACCGGCGCAGAGAATATGCACATCACCCAGATCACAGGCAGCTGTCAGTGTTTTGGCGGTCAGATCGAGAGCAAGTTCATCACCGTTCAGTTCGGCAAGCAGCAGGACAGTCATGCAAGCACCTCCGCTTCATCACGCAATCGCTTTATGAGTTCATCGACAGACGCAACGACTTCGCCGGATTGACGAACAGGCGGTTCGACGGTTTGCAGAATCTTCAGACGCGGTGTGATATCAACCCCGTAATCCTCTGGCACCTTGTCGGCGATGGGTTTTCTCTTGGCATCCATGATGGCCCGAATGGCCGGATAGCGTGGTTCATTCAGACGCAGGTCCACGGTGATCACACACGGCAGACTGATCGTGATGACCTGCAGGCCGCCATCTACCTCGCGGGTCACAGTCGCCGCACCATCACTGAGCGAGACTTCCGAGGCAAAGGTCGCCTGGCTGCAACCGAGGAGCGCTGCGAGCATCTGACCGGTTGCGTTCATATCGTTGTCAATGGCCTGCTTGCCCATCATTACCATCCCGACCCCCTCCTCTTCGACCACGGCCTTGAGGAGTTTGGCAACAGCCAGGGGCTCAGTATCAGCATGCGGATCATCACCGGTCCTGATAAGAATGGACCGATCAGCACCCACCGCCATTGCGCTCCTGAGTGTGGTCGTGGCCTGCGGAACACCGATGGATACAGCGATGACCTCTTCGGCCTGCCCGGCCTCTTTGAGGCGGACCGCCTCTTCAAGTGCGATTTCGTCAAAGGGATTCATGGACATCTTGATATTTTCAAGATCAACACCACTGCCATCGGCCCTGACCCGTGCCTTGACGTTGTAGTCGATCACCCGCTTGACCGGCACAAGTATCTTCATTGCCCACTCCCGCGTTTCCATTCTTCCTGCTGAGCCAATTCTTCGATTGGACAGACGGCGGACCGTTATAAATTCGCTGCCCCGAAATTCAATCCCTCTCCGGACCGCAACCGCACTTCGGATATCAGCCGTCTTCCCTGCCTGCTCCAGGGATCCAGAGAACATCGCTTTTCCCGTGGCTGTTCGCAACCCGGGCCATGACAAAGAACCAGTCTGACAGGCGATTCAGATAACGGACTGCTTCAGGATTGACAGTCTCGTGATCAGCAAGTTCAACAGTGTGCCGTTCGGCCCGGCGGGCAACGGTTCGACACTGGTGGAGACTGGCTGCCAGTGGCGTCCCGCCCGGCAAAATAAAACTTTTGAGGGGTTTCAGGTCCCGATTCGCATCATCGATTTCATGTTCAAGACGCTTCACCTGCCCTGCTGTAACCCGAAGGCGTTCGCCCGGATCTTCTGCATCTCCGGACTGCGGCACACAGAGATCGGCACCAAAGTCAAAGAGATCATTCTGTATGATGCCGAGCATCGTCGCCAGCGGCATCGCGGCAGCAAGGCGGGCAACGCCGATCACTGCATTCAACTCATCCACGGTTCCATACGCAGCGACACGCATGCTGGCCTTGGAGACCCGCGTCCCGTCACCGAGTGCGGTATCACCGGCATCACCGGTGCGGGTGTAGATTTTGTTGAGCGTCACCATTGATGGTCAATCCCTGTACACGAATGCAACGACCAGCATCAGGGCAACGGCCATCGCCTGCGCCATAATCCGCCATCGCATGATCTTGTTGGCGTGCTTGCGATTAAACGCACTGCCGGTCGCAAACCCACCGATACCAAACAGCAGGATACCGAGAACAACAAGAATGGCAAAAGCGGCAAGAAAAAAGAGTGAATTCTGTTCCATCAGTATTTCCGGAGGATTGAATCGACCATGCGGACAGGCAAAAACCGCTTGAACCCGCGCATCGCAATCGTCGGCACCGTCACGGGATAGTGGGTTCTGGGTCGTGGAGACTCCAAGGCATGAATGACACACCTGGTCACTGCTTCAGGCATCAGTTCAAACCTGTCTTTTGTGATCTCATCATCAAAAAGGCGTGGAATCAGCTGTGATTCATAGAAGCTCCGGAGGTGGGAGTTTTGCCAATCAATCCACTTGTCAAAATGCGGTCGTGAATTCACCCGGATACGTGTCTTTATCGGACCAGGCTGCACCAGGCTGACATGGACTCCCGATCCTGCCAGCTCCAGCCGCAATGCATCCGTCATCCCCTCAAGGGCATATTTTGTGGCCGTATACGCTCCGCGCCACGCCAGAGCCACAAAACCGAGAATGGAAGAGTTCTGAACAATTCGCCCGTGCCCCTGCCCGCGCATGGCAGGAATCGCCAGTCGGGTCAACGTATGACAGCCAAACAGATTCACTTCAAAGAGCGCCCGGATGGCATCTGTCGGCACATCTTCCAGGGCACCGACCTGCATGTAGGCTCCATTATTGAAGAGGGCATCAATCCGACCACCTGTCCGGTCAAGCACCTCACTGAACGCTGCCTCAATGCTGGCATCATCAGAGAGATCAAGGGGGAAACTTTCCAGCCCTTCGGCCCCCAGACGCTGGCAATCTTCCGGCTTGCGGCAGGTTGCAAACACCCGCCAGCCCCTGTGCAGCAGTGTCCTGGCTGCATCATAGCCGATCCCTGAAGATGACCCTGTAATCAGGATTGACCGATTGGCACTCATTGGTGTCCTGTCTGTTCACAATCGCGGCTGGCCTGCGCACAGGGCACTATGCCACAGGCACCAGAATCACAATCAATGCAATGCCCGCAGACACAGCACCAAAAACGCAATGATTTCCGCCAAGCCCTGGAGATGTTCGGAATCACTTCTTCCGCAGGACTGTGCGCCGAATCACCATCACCGGACAAAAACCGTGCGCAATGATACCCAACAGAGGCTTATCCATCCCCACTTCCAGTCTGAGGTGCAACGGCCAAGGGTTACCCGGAGGGCTCCATGGCGAGTTCTTCACGGGAGCCCCTGCGGGCCCATGCCAGCACTCTGCCATTCACCCACCCGCTCCGCCCGCACCTCCAAGAGGTTGCGCGCCTCCCGCCCGCAGGCGATG
>JAPOSK010000001.1:0-4078 GCA_026709725.1 Paracoccaceae bacterium
GGGTCCTCGCTGCTCGCTGTCGGTTTGCTGCTGGGTCTGCTGTTTGCCCCGACCCGCAAACCAATTGAAGACACAATGCCCGCCATTGAGGCCGGGCAGCCCGGGGTGATGGTCCGTGAGCCGTCCTGACCCGCCATTGATTGCCCTGGCGACGGGTGGCACAGGCGGCCATGTCTTCCCGGCCCGGGCTCTGGCCGAGACGATGCTTGACCGCAACTGGCGTGTTGTGATGTTTGTCGACCGCAGGGGTCTGCGCTATCTTGACAATATGCCGGACGCGGTCTGTGTCCATACCATCCCCTCGGCCACGCATGCCGGCAAGGGGCTCGGCGGGCTTGTGACAGTGCCCTTCAGGATTCTCTCAGGGCTGTTTGCCGCAATGGTGATGCTGTTGCGCGACCGGCCGGCTGTCCAGGTGGGCTTTGGCGGCTACACGACTTTTCCGCCGGTTCTGGCCGGCTGGCTCCTTCGGATCCCGTCCCTGCTGCATGAGCAGAATGCCCAGCTGGGCCTCGCCAATCGCGTCCTTGTTCGGCTGACCCGCCGTCTTGCAACCGCAACTGAGAATCCGGATGTTCCACAGGGGGTCACTGCCGTCCGGACCGGCACGCCTGTCCGTGCGGCAATTCGGCGCTGTTCGGATGTTGCCTACACGCCACCGGCACCGGTCCGCAACCGGATCCTCATCATGGCCGGCAGTCAGGGTGCCGCATTTTTTGATTCGGTCGTGCCAGAGGCGATTGCGCAGATTGAGTCCGGATTGTGCAGGACGCTTGTCCTGACCCAGCAGTTCCGTGCGGGTGCAGCAGACCGGCTGCTTCGCCGTTACACCTCGCTCGGGGTGACTGCTGACATCCAGCCGTTTATTCATGATATTCCCGAACAGCTGGCGGCTTGCCAGCTTGTGATCGCACGGGCCGGTGCATCAAGTCTCGCCGAGATCTGTGCGATTGGTCGACCGGCGATTCTCGTGCCCCTTGCCCAATCGGCGGGACATCATCAGATTGCCAACGCCCGCTCACTTGAGGCGGCGGGTGCTGCAATCTGTCTCGAGGAGAGTGAGGCGAGCCCGGAGCGCCTGGCAGGCGCAATGACATCCTTTCTGGCTGATGCCGACGGGGCGGCACGGATGGCAGACGCAGCCCGTTCGCTGGCGGTGACGGATGCCGCCGATGCGCTGGCCCGGACCGTCATTGAGATTGCGGGAAAATAGCATGCCGCAACAGACAAAGTTTCATCGCAATATTGGACCAATCCACTTCATCGGGATCGGAGGGATCGGCATGTCGGGAATTGCCGAGGTCCTGATCAATCTCGGCTATGATGTCCAGGGCAGCGATCTGGCGGCAACAGCCCTGACGGGTCGTCTGTCAGCACTCGGAGCCAGGGTTGCCATTGGTCATGATCCGGATCATATCGGGTCGGCAACGGTGGTGGTGGTCTCCTCGGCAATCCAGTCCGATAATCCGGAACTTGTCGCGGCCCGTGCACGCGGCCTGCCGATTGTCAAACGCGCGGAAATGCTTGCCGAGTTGATGCGTTTCAAGTCCAATGTCGCCATCGCCGGAACGCACGGGAAAACCACGACAACAACGCTGGTCGCCACACTGCTGGAGCAGGGCGGATATGATCCCACCGTGATCAATGGCGGGATCATCAGGGCCTATGGGTCCAATGCCCGGCTTGGCAGCCGGGAGTGGATGGTGGTTGAGGCTGATGAGAGTGACGGGACTTTCCTGACACTTCCCGCCACAGTGGCGGTGGTGACCAATATTGATCCTGAGCACATGGATCACTACGGCTCATTTGATGCTCTCCGTAATGCATTTTTGTCCTTTCTCAGCACGATACCATTCTACGGATTTGCCGTTTGCTGCCATGACAGTTCCGAGGTCCGCAGCCTGGTCAAAAAAGTCACAGACCGGCGGGTTGTCACCTACGGTTTCAGCGAACATGCCGATGTCCGTATCACCAACATGCGGATTGACGGCACAGACCCGGTCTTTGATGTGCACATGACTGCGCCTGACCGCACAATACCGGATTGCCGCCTTCCAATGCCCGGTGCACACAATGTTTCGAATGCAGTTGCCGCGATGACCGTTGCAACGCTGCTTGGCATGGAACCGGCTGCTGTCAGGGAGGCACTGTCTGAATTCAGGGGAGTCAGCCGTCGCTTCACGCGCGTCGGGACGTATCGGGATGCCATGATCATTGATGACTACGGCCATCATCCCGTCGAAATACGGGCGGTTCTCAAGGCGGCGCGGCAATTGACAAAAGGCCGCATCATCGCCATCCATCAACCCCACCGCTACACCCGCCTGCAATCGCTTTTTTCTGACTTTTGCCAGTGTTTTGCGGATGCTGACATTGTTGCGATCACGGATGTCTATGCCGCCGGTGAATCTCCGATCAGGGGAATTGATCGTGATCATCTGGTGCGCGGTCTCGGCCAACATGGCCACCCGCGCGTGGAGGCGCTCACCGGTTCTGATGACTTCACCGGCTTTATCCGGGACACGGCCGAATCCGGGGACATGATTCTCTGTATGGGAGCCGGCAGCATATCAGATTGGACGCACAACCTTGCAAGTCGCCTGGAGGGGTTCTGCCATGCCACATGATGCTGCCGCCGGCCGGTATCTTCAGGATATGCAGGAGAAATACGGCGGACGCCTGATTTGCAATCAGCAACTCGCAGACCTGACATGGCTGCGGGTCGGGGGGCCTGCAGAGTGGCTCTTCCAGCCCGGCAGCCTCGCTGAACTGCAGGACTTTCTGGCCAACCTGCCCGGCACGGTGCCGATCTTTGTCCTTGGCGCAGGGTCCAATCTCATCGTCCGGGATGGGGGGCTTGCCGGGGTTGTCATTCGCCTTGGCAAACCCTTCACCACGGTCAGTGCGGACAATCAGAGTGTGACGGCCGGGGCGGCCATGCGTGTCGGGAGGCTGGCCTGCATGGCAGCGGACCGGGGACTTGATCTGACATTTCTTCGGACCATTCCCGGAACCGTCGGTGGTGCTGTCCGGATGAATGCCGGCTGCTATGGAACCTATGTTTCCGACTGTCTGACATCGGCCACAATCGTCGACCGATCAGGCCGGCGGCAGGAACACCCGGGTGAAGCCCTTGGCCTTGGCTACCGTTCGTCCCGGATTGAAGCGGATTCAATCGTGATCTCGGCCACATTTCACTGTCAGACAAACACGGTTGCGGATCTCCACAGGCAGATGCGGTCCTACAATGATCGGCGTGCTGCCAATCAACCGACGGGAGTCCGTACGGCAGGGTCAACATTTCGCAATCCATCCGGACGGTCTTCATCCTATGACAGGAGAGATCGCGGTCTGAGGACCGCCTGGCAGGTGATCGATGCTGCCGGTCTCCGGGGTTACCGTCAGGGTGATGCCGGAGTCTCTGAACTGCATCCCAATTTCCTGATCAATCACGGATCGGCAACGGGTACACAGATGGAAGATCTTGGCGAGTATATCCGGACCCGGGTCAGGCAGTCCGTCGGCGTAGACCTTGTCTGGGAGGTTGACAGGGTCGGGATGCGTCCCGTCGCAAAGGGTGAGCCTGAACCCGGGGGAGCAGTGTCGTGACCGGGGGAATGCATGTTGCAGTCCTGCTCGGGGGGCGCTCACTGGAGCGCGAGGTGTCGCTTGTCACAGGTCGGCACTGTGCCCGGGCGCTGGAAGAGGCGGGGTATTCGACTGTCTGCATCGATGCACGCGATGATGATCTGCCGGGACAATTGCGCAAGGCCGCCCCGGATGTGGTCTTCAATGCGCTCCATGGCCGCTTCGGAGAAGACGGCTGCATTCAGGGTTTGCTTGAAACGCTCAACCTCTCCTACACCCATTCCGGCGTTCTTGCTTCTGCTCTGGCCATGAACAAGGTGATGACCAAGCAGATTTACCGTCAGCATGGGCTGCCGACACCAGGGGACCGGACCATAGACACACCCGACGAGATCAATCAATGCGATGTATCGAGACCCTGCGTGGTCAAGCCCATTGACGAGGGATCTTCGGTTGGCGTGGTGCTGATCAGGGAGACCGCGGAGCAAAT
>JAPOSK010000001.1:4088-6550 GCA_026709725.1 Paracoccaceae bacterium
TCGGAGTTTCGGGGCCGTCTGATGGTCGAGGAGTACATTGCCGGGAAGGAACTCACGGTCAGTGTTCTTGGCGATGAGCCGCTCGCTGTCACCCAGATCGAATCGGCCGACTGGTATGATTATGAGGCGAAATATGCCGATGGCGGCTCACAACATATTCTGCCGGCTCCGATTCCCGCCGCTGTTGCCGAATCTGCGCTCTCCATGGCCAGGGTTGCACATCAGGCATTGGGATGTCGTGGATTGACGCGCACGGATTTCCGATGGAATGAGGAGCAGGGCGAGGACGGTCTTTATGTGCTTGAGACCAACACACAGCCGGGAATGACTTCGACATCACTTGCCCCCGAGCAGGCTGCGTGGAGGGGGATCATGATGCCGGAGCTGTGTCAGCGTCTGGTTGAGGAAGCCCGATGCAGCGGTTAGTCAGAAATATGCAATGGCAGACACGGCTCAATACGCCGCTGTCCCGACCGGTGTATTTCGCCCGGCTCGTTCTGATGAATTCCACGCTCCGCGAAATCTTCCTTGTCCTGTGCCTGCCGTTGATTTTGGTCGCCACCGCCCTGTTCAGCGCAACCGATGACGAGTGGTTTGCAGCGCTTGTCGCCAGGGGGCAGATGGCATTTGTCAGCAGCCGGGGATTCATGCTTTCCGATGCGACGATCACGGGGGCGTCCCCGCGCCTGACCCATCAGATTCGTGAGCAGTTGGCCGCCTTTGGTGCGGCAGATGGTGTGTTAGGCTCTGTGGCGCAAATCCGTCAGGAACTGCTGACAATTGCTGCCGTTGATGACATTGTCATTCAGGTTCGGGGTGACAGTCATCTCCTGATTGATGTGCGGGAGAAAACGCCGACATTTATCTGGTACACTGATGGCCGCTACTACCTGATCGATGATGCAGGCAACCGCCTCATGTCCATCAGTGAACGCTATTCCCATCCGGATCTCTTCCTGATTGCCGGTGCGGGTGCGAATGGGCATGTCGATGAAGCTCTTGCAATCTACAGTCATTCCCAGCAACTGACACAGATGATCCGTGGCCTGGTGCGGGTTGGTGAACGCCGTTGGGACATCATGCTGGACCGGGGTCGCATCATCATGCTGCCCGAGCAGGACCCGCTCGGAGCCCTGACGCTCCTTGAGGCCTTCGATGACGTCAATGGCCTTGTCAATCTCTATCTTGCTGTCATTGATCTGCGCAATTCAGGGCAGATTGTGGTACGCAAGCACGGCGATCAGTGAGCAGTCATGGCGCGTTCGGGCATGATGGATCGCTTCTGGCATCGCCGGACCCGTTCACGACTGCAGTCAGCCTTCCAGGATGGCCAGTGTGCGCTGATCGATATCGGCTCATCAAAGATATCCTGCGCCATACTGAAAAAAAACACCATTCCAGCGGATCCGCAACCACAGGGATGGCCTGCCATCGGCAGAAGCTGGGAAATCATCGGTCATGTTGTTACGGCGGTCAAGGGGATCAGAAATGGAGAAATCCAGGATCGGAAACGTGTTGAGGCAGACCTTCGCAATGCGCTGACAAAACTGTTCAAGTCTGCAAGACTGATCCCAAAATACGCACTTGTCAGCTACTCCGGTCCGGTTATCCAGTCTGTGTTGCGACCGGCACACTGCCTTTTGTCGGCTCCGGTTTCGACCAGGGATCTGGCGCGGGCCATCGCAAATTGCAGCCATGAGCGAATCGGCTACAGTGAGTTCACCATCCACGAGCATCCGGTGGACCCCCACATCGATGGTGTCCCCGTGACCGATGATGTGGTCGGCTCCAGGGGCCGTCGCCTTGTCCTGCACTTGCACCGGGCCACGATACCACGCTATGCTGTCGAGACTCTTGAAACAATTCTCAACAGATGCGGTCTGCTTCTGGCGGGTCTCAATCTTGCGTCACTGGCGTCGGGGGTGGCAACCCTTGTTGGTGATGAATTATCCGGCAGGGTCGTGACTGTTGATATTGGTGGAGGAACCACCAATCTTGCCGCCTTTCGCCGGCGGACAATGGTCTGGACATCCACTCTGCCTCTGGGTGGTGAAGACATGACGCAGGCAATCAGCGCCACCTTTGGAATTGACCGGCACCAGGCTGAACGGATCAAGGTCCTCTATGGCAATACAGGCAATGGTCTGGGTACGAGGCCCGATCATTCTGATCACTTGGCATTTCCCACCGGGCGCAGGACCGGGGAACGAAATGTTTCAATCTCAAGGAAACACCTGCACACGGTTCTTGTCGGCAAGCAGGATGAGATGCTTGCGGGCATCAAGTTCAGCCTGAATATGCTGGGCTGGTGTCATGAACGCACCATTCCTGTTGTTCTCACCGGAGGTGGAAGTCGCCTGAGTGGGCTTGCAGAGGGTCTGCAGAGCCAGATCAAGAATCCGGTGCGGGTGGGGATGCCCGCGCGCATTACCGGCATGCGCGAGGCACTGAGTGAGGGGCCA
>JAPOSK010000545.1 GCA_026709725.1 Paracoccaceae bacterium
CAGGATCAAAGGAGCCTCACAAAAAACACCAAACCAAAGATCTCGGGATACACTCCTGGAGAAATGCGGACTGTGGAATAACGGAAACCCGGATCAGAGCTTGAGGGATTTCATTCAATTATACATTGGCAAGAAACAGGATACGCACTTTGTGAATTTATACGAAAGGCGCTCGGCACCGCCCGATGAGCATTTTGATACCTATTATGATGTGTGGAATCGGCTCTTTGAATTCCTGATCGCCTATTCATATGCGATCTGCGCCGAAGTGGATACGGAATTTGCTTCCCGCAATCACGCGCTATCCTGACAGACATTCGGTCCACTCCACCCCAATAGCCGACAATGGATACGGCGACACGGTGCGGGCGGACGGCCACTGACGGGACCGTTGGAAATCCGGGAGGCGTTCGGAAGGCGTAGGCGGCTTATGGTCAGGCGGGAATTCCTTCCTCCACCGGGACAGTTTCCTGTGACCCGCATAGCGCGAAAGGTCTCAAATTCTGTCCTGTCAGCCCGACAGCTGGACGGCTTGATCCGGACAGTTATTGGCAGCCTTCTTGGCGTCGTAATCCACAATGCTTAGCGCGATCCGTTCAAGCAGTTCATCAAACCCGGCGAAATTAATCGCAGCGGCATTCGCCTGGATGACTTGTTTGGCGAATATCACCTTACTATAGGAACTCTCGTCCCCGTGTTCTTTCTTCGGGTTGAAGATTTTCCCGTTCAAAGGGGTATTGAAAAGAGCGGGATTGAATAAATTCTCAATCCGTCGATCGGATGGGGGATCACCTTCAGGGACTTTCACAAGATAGAGGTTATCCCCAAGATGGTAGAACGGATCGGTCGTGTTTTTTGATATCTCGGAATTAATCTTATTCTTCGCTGCATTGAACACAGGCGCCGCCCCACCGTCGTTATCGCACAGGATGATGACGGGATGATCCATCGGCCTGTGCTCGTATCGTTCGATGTACTTGCTGTACCGCCCGACCAACTTCGCCTGACCGCCAGTGCCCTGCCCGAGACTGAGCAAGTCTCTGGTCGTCCTGGATGGTTTCAGGAATCCTACCAGTTTGTTTGTCTTTCCGTTCTTGGCTTCCGCAAGTGCCGGAAATTTCGCGGCGCGGGCGGTGATCGCGCATTTCAAATAGATGATGTCCGAAATTCCCTCCGTGACGATCAAGGGAGCGGAAGGCGTGGCGAAGTGCTTATAGAACAGGAATTTCCCGTAAAGTTTGACTGGCGCGGAGGGTGGATTGAATTCATTCGCTTTCTCGGCCAAAGCATTGACTTCGGGCTTTCGGTCCCTTCGCAACCTAACGAAGTGGATATGCGAAAGCATGCCCTCAATCGGGTCGGTGCCCGCAACGGGCTTCTTGTCCTGGTCCGAATGACGGTAATATGTGCCCTTTTGGAACAGGGAGTTACACATTGAGCGCACGGCCCGATAATAGTCCTGGTTCACGTTTGGCTTCATGTTTACGACCAGACCCGTCACGGTTTGCCTGGACTGCCGCAATGACATGCGCGTCTTGCCGGGGTTCAGTTTGAAACCGAGACGCTTGATCTCCTTATCCAGCTTATTGCCGATGATCCACTCCGCGCCGTCAGCATTCACCGCGATCTTGGCCGGAAACAGCCTGTCGTTTGTTGAGAATGTCAGGTCGTCGGCATAGCGGGTGTAGGTGCACTTCGCGTCACGCGCCAAGGCGATAAGGCGTGAGTCAATGATATTGCCGATGAGATTGGAAATGATCGGTGAGCACGGGCTGCCTTGGGGAAGTGCGTTATCGTGACAGGCAATCTGCGCGATCACGGTCGCCACGGCCGGATTGAGCTTGAAATTCTTGTCGTGAATGAAGAACCCCCTCACCCGGCCAAAATTGATCGACCCAAAGAAGTCCTCTATATCGACGTTGAAGACAAACCGACGCCGTTTATGCGCTTCGGCGTTGGACACGATGGTGCGTGTCCTGCGAAAGCCGTGCGACGCATGCCAGTAATTTGGATTGGTCTTCTGGATGTCCGCGACGCATTCCGTCAGAAGCTTGGACAGTCTTCGTTGCAGCAGGGCAAGTCGCCTCTCGGGAGCGTTGATCGTGCGGGTTCCGCCGCCTTTTTTGGGCACTTGGAAAGTGTTGTATTTCTTTCCAGCGTCGATTTTGTAAAGGACGTAGCTGACGCCTTTGGGCATGAAGCCCAGCAAAGCCGCAAGATCGGCGAGTGTTCCCGCGCCCCGCAGTTTTTCCAGTTTGCTCAAGGTTTTCTGGGCGCTTACGGGCACTCTTAAGCGATGTTCGAAACGATGATCGTACGCAACAGACTGTCTGACAAGCTCAGCAAACTGTCTGACAAGATCAGCAGCGCACCTGACATTGTTGTCACGCGCCGCGATTCGCGACGAAAAGTCTGCCCGTAAGCGTTTTGTGCTTTACGCCTTAGATGCCATGACATGCAATTCCTCTTCGTATATTAAGTGTGATGGTCTCACCGCCATCAGGCCGCTGAGCGGTGTCTCGGCTTGATATTTGAGCGCGCCTAGGGCTCGTCCGCGTCGAAATAGCCGTCGTCAATGCGTTTCACCGCGTAGGTTTGGGTTACCCGCACCCCGATGTCGTGTTTTACCATCAGGGAGGCGAGCCTGCCGCCGTTGATCAGGACTATGCGCTTCGGGCTTCTCCTCACGTAATCCATCGCGGCCGGGGTGAAGTCGGACGTCGTGACGAACACGCCCTTGGACGTTCCCGCCGCGTCAATCGCGCCCGCGAAGTTCCGCAGGTCGCCCTCGCCGACGTTGTTGCCCTCCGCGTATCTCTTGGCCTGCACGTAAACCTCGTCGAGGCCCAGGGCGTCCTCCTTGATGGTCCCGTCTATCCCATGGTCTCCGGTTCCGCCGGTCACGCGGGTCATTTCGGCGTCACCGCCCCCATACCGCATGGCGCTCAGGAGCTTCAGGACTATCCGCTCAAGAAAGGCAGGTTCGGCGGCGCGGACGCGCTTCAGGAGATCGGCCCGCAGTTCGTCTCCCAATGCGAGCGCGACCCGCTCCAGGACCTCCTCGGGCGTTCCGGCGTCCTTCGGCGCCTGCCGCGGAGTCGCCCCGTCGTCCGGCCCTGACGCTTCCGCCGTCCGCTTCCAGTTCACGTAGGCGGGAAATTCCCGAAGCACGTTGATGTCTATGCGCGACGGATTGCGGGCCAGCAGTCGCTCGCCGTCCTCCGTCAACGTGTAGACGCCCCGGCCAATCCGCCTGAGAAGCCCCGCCCTCTCCATGTAGACCACGGCCCAGGAAACGCGGTTGGTGAGGGTTGACTGACGCCCGCTGGGAACCGTTTCCCGAATGTCCCCGTCGGTCAGGCCGGCCGCCTTGGCGACGGCCCGGCGAACGTCCGCCAGCGAGGGCCGCCCGCCATCGGCGTACGCGCTCAGGGTTGGCAGCATGAGCGTCTGGAAATCAGGAACCGGCATCGTCGGTCTTACTCACAGCTAACATTCCTGTCCTTTCGGCGGCATTTGATCGAGAGCGATTCCGCCTCATTAAAACCGGATTAATGCGGAACGCCATGTCTCCGCAATACGGAACGGGCTGGTTCCCGGAACGTCGCTTACCGGCGGGCGCTGGCGGCGGGCCGCGACGTTACCGTGACCGGGCGGCTGTATGGCGCGCGGTCGGTGCAATGGTTTTATTCGTTGTTCCCCATGCGCCAATGGCGTTAATCTGGATCAATGGACCAAACGCCTCAAATGTCGGATCGGTAAGGTGCCCGCCAAGAAATCGGTATTCTCGAACTTTCGTGACCTTACGGCACCGGAAATGACGCTGCCCGAGGGCATGGCCTATAACACCAGAATGAAGATGGATGGCCTGGATTTCCTGTCCAGACTCGAAGCGGACAGCGTACCGGTGGCCTTTCTGGATCCACAGTATCGGGGCATACTGGAAAAAATGAGATACGGTAACGAGGGCGTTGGCCGGAGCAGGGCGCGGTGCGATCTCAGGCAGATGCCGGAAGATGAAATACAGCGGTTCATCCTGAGGATTTCGAAATGCCTCATACCCAACGGTCACCTCTTTCTGTGGGTGGATAAATTCCACCTATGCAACGGATGCTCGGTCTGGTGGAAAGAAACCGACCTCGACGCCGTGGATATGCTGACCTGGGACAAGAAGAGAATGGGGATGGGCTACAGAACCCGCCGCAGTTCGGAGCACCTCATGGTACTGCAAAAACAGCCGCGTCGGGCGAAGGGTGTCTGGCAAATCCATGACATACTCGATGTCTTTACGCAAAAGGCTGAGCGCGGCGGCGGTCATCCCCACAGGAAACCGGTCAGGTTGCAGGCCAAATTGATTCGTGCCGTTTCCAACCCCGGTGATGTCGTGATCGATCCGGCTGCGGGAAGTTTCTCGGTGCTTGACGCATGCGTTATGGCCAGGCGAAAATTTCTCGGGTGTGACTTGATCTGACCATCGGGCGAACCCTTTCGCCGGCGCCGGCCCTGACGCGCGCCCGTCGCGTCCGGCGACAGGCGGAGATGGGCCGCCGGGGCCGATGTGTTCGGTCGGGGCGGAAGTGACAGGGGTTCGCCTATTTCAGATTCCTCGCTCACTGGCCGGTCCTGAATCCCGGAAAGTTCGCCTGGATTTCAAGGAGTTGGCCTGGATTCCGATAAGGCGTTGATAACACTCTCGATTCTGAGACTCTCTGATTCAGCCTGAAACGGAGAGAGCGATGACGGATGCATTGAGGAAAGATGCGGAGGCGGCGGTCGCCGAATGGCCCAGGGTCAGACTTCCCATACCGCCGTGTCCGCCCGGGCTTTCGGCTGAAAGGACGAACGAAGCGCTTCTCGTCGTCTGCGCGGAGTTATGGAGGCAGGAAAAAATTCCGGTTGTCGGGTGGGGGTGCGAGTTCGACGGCACCGAACTGCACCCGCCCGTCAGGCAATAGTCACTTTCCCGCGTCCAGGCTCTCCAGATAGGCGCGGCCCTCTTCCGTGATGCGGAGACCGCCACCGGGCACGGAGTCCAGATACCCGAGGAAAATGAAATTGTTTGGGCTGTCCTTGTGCGAACGGATGTTACGTCCGATCTGCTCCCAGAGTTCTTCGCCGTCTCTTGTGGTGGAAGGCTTCATGTCATCCTCTGTAAGTGCGGTGTAGTAAGGAATGGCTTCCCGGATTTCCTCATGCGAGGCCTCCCCGAATGGCTGGTGAGCCAGGAAGCGCATGACCGCGATTGACATTTCGCGCTCGCCTGTTCTGTTGTGTCTGTTCGGCATCGCCAGTTTCCCTTATGGATTTGAGCCGGAAACGGACTTGGATTTGGAAAAATCTCATCCGCCACCGGCGGTTTTCATGCGGAGGTTTTTTCGCCTCCCCCGTCGCGATCCAATCTATGTCACAAGGGCACTTGCGTCAAGGAAGGCGAGACGGCTCAGGTGAGAGCGCTAGCTGACACGCCCGCCAGCGGCGGCACCGGAAACAATTTCAAAATGACTTCTTGCGAAACAGGTTTACAAAGATGGGATCGGACGAACCCTTGATACTGGCGCGGTGCTCAAACAATACCGTTCTTGCCTCGCTTAGGAACTTGTCACTCAAAGACCGAAGTCGTCTGAGAGCCTCTTTTGCCTGGTCGCATGAAGTCGCCTCTCCAATCTGATTGATATGATCGCTGGCTTTGTCCCAATAAGAGTACAGTTTACTGGACAATACATTGCTGGGGCATGCTTGATGGTTTTTTAGTATTGAGTCCACGCCAAAGAACCAGTCAGTATGCTCATATTTCTGCACTTTGTTGACGGCCTCCTGGATTTCAGGCACCGACTTATTTCCTCGTGCGCAGCGCTCAAACAACTCCGAAATTTCATTTTCCAAAGACTCAAGACGCGCAGTCAGTGGGTTGGCGAAAATATAGTCGAACTTTGAGCGTTCATCGCTATCCGCCCGAATGCGCTCTTCTGTCGCCTGGGATTTACGCCAAGTGATAACCGACGCACCGAGAGCAAGCAGCGCGATGATGTCGGAGGCGCTGATCAAGTCAATCAAATACCCGGATCAGATGAGTGCGCCACGGCTGGAGCAGGCATTTCGAATACCGACCTCGATCCAGCGCTGGGTGCTATCGTTAGCGTCAAATCGATACTTGATCAAAAAACGGTCCTTACCCTTTAGCGTCCTGATGCTTTGAGAGAATAGCCCCTGAAAGAAAGAAGGCGAGATCGTATCAACATAATCCGGTACCACGACCAATACCTCTCCGGGCTGCGCGTCAATGGCGTCAAGCTTCAATTGCTTCCGGGCGGCGATGCCCCTTTCCTTTCCGGACAGATTACGGGTGCGTCCGCTACCCGCTACGGAGTCTAGATCAATCTTATTCATCGCCTGATTCCTCATCGCGCCTGTCAATGACGAAGCGCAAGGTCACCAGCGTGCCGGGAAAGGCACTTGGCATATCAAGCACATGCTCGTGGCTCGGAGGCTTTTCCGCATCATTTTCCGCGTTGAACCACTGCAAAAGACGCCCTTCGTCAG
>JAPOSK010000036.1 GCA_026709725.1 Paracoccaceae bacterium
TGATGATGACGATTGTCAGACCGAAGATCGTGAAGAAGTTCCAGAACAGGAATGTAAAGTCGATGCTCGAGCCGATCGTGACAAAGAAAAGACCAAGAAAAAGGCTTTTGAACGGTGCAATGTCCGACTCGATCTCATGCTTGAATTCCGAGTTGGCCAGCATGACGCCCGCAAGAAAGGTCCCAAGCGCAGGCGAGAGCCCCACGACGGTCATCAGCAGGGCAGCTGAGATCACCACAAGCAATGTTCCGGCTGTTGTGATTTCCATGAGCCCCGATTTGTTGACGAAGCGGAAGAACGGTCGGTTGATTACGGCACCCGCTCCGACGATAAATGCGATGCAGGCAAAGGTGAGCAGGGCGCTTCCCCAGGGTGGAAGATGTGCGATGAACTGCCTGGCGATCTCAATGTTTTCATCAGGTGAGCCCGCATGATGTCCGACATCCGCATTGCCGGTCGCTGTGCTGACAACAAAAAGCGGGATGATGATCAGCATCGGAATGAAGACGAGATCCTGGGTCAGGAGGACCGACAGGCTTGAGCGGCCGCCCTCGGTCTGTGAAAGACCCTTCTCCGTCAATGTCTGCAGCACGATTGCGGTCGAGGAAAGGGAGAATGCGAGACCAAGCGCAATTCCTGTCGGCCAGGCCAGGCCAAGCAGATTTGCACCTGCTGCAATAATGATGCTTGTGGCAGCGATCTGCAGCCCCCCAAGCCCCACAAGCTTGTTGCGCATCTGCCACAGCATCCGCGGTTCAATCTCAGGGCCGATGACGAACAGCAGCAGGACCACACCAAATTCCGCATAACGGTGGAGATCCTCTGCACTCATCCCGAGCAGAAGATTCAGTTCCCCGATGATGGCGCCGGCGATTATGTAGCCGAGAACCGAGCCCAGTCCGATGCGCTTGGCAACCGGGACGGCAAACACACATGCCGCAAGGTAGATCGTTGCCTGCAGGAGGACATCACCCATGTCAGCTGGCGCCTCTGAAAGGAACAGACCTCATCTGGCGTATCCTGATCCGTGCAGCCCATTCAGGGCCCGGACTTCCGTCCTGACTGCACCCGTGCCGCTTGCGTCATGCGCATGGGAATAGATGGAGGCCCCCATTGCTCCGTCTGCATCTCTTCGACTCATTCTTCTCCTACGGCCTTGTGACCCCAATGCTGCGCAATTCCGCCCCAATGCTGTGCAACCATAGGGGATTATATACAATAGTAACACTCGAATGGAGATTTGATGTGGCACAGGAAGCCCTCGGCAGACACTGCCGCGTTGGCATGACCATGCGGGAAGCCGTCCGCACGCTCGACGACAATGACAGGGCCCGCCAGCGGACCGAGTCGATCCGCTGGCCTGATGGACCCCGTTGCCCGCACTGCCGATCCTGCACTGTCCAGGCGGGCATCAGGCATCCCCGCATGACGCACCGCTGCCGGGATTGCGCCGACAGGCCCATGTTCACGGTCATGCAGGGAACAGGGATGCCCTGCAGGACCCGGGTGCCCGGACCTGATCTCCACATGAGCAATATCAGGGGCGTCTCCAGCCTGCCCCAGCACCGGCAATCCGGAATCACGCCAGAGGACCGCAGGGTTCATGCTTCATCGTTTGCGAAAGGCCGCCGGGTCTGGCAATGATCCCCCCGGCGGCCCGGTCGGGGTCGATGAGACCGATGTCGGAGGCAGGCGCAGGAACATGCCCAGCTCGAAGCGCAAGCAGATGACCGGACGGGGCGGTGCCGGCAGGCGGATCATTGTCGGCGCCAGGGGCCGGGGGGCCGGCGAGGTCACCACCCGGACTGTTCCTGCTGCCGACAGGAAGACCCTGCAGGGGTTCGTGGACAGGACTTTGTCGGGGGCGCGGCCTCTGCACGGACGATCACAGCACCTGCGCGGGGATTGAGGGATTTGACCACAAGACAGTCAATCACTCCCACGGGGAGCATGTCGGGGATGGCAAGATCCACACCAACGGCATTGAATTGTTCCGGCCCATGTTCAGGCGCGGCTACAGGGGGATCTGCCACAAGATGTCACCCGGGCACCCTGACCGGCATGTTGATGAATCCCGCCATCGCCAGAACATCCGGGAGCGCGATAGGCTGGCACAGATGACGCACTGCATCCCGGGCATGGACGGCAGGCGTCTCACCTGCAGGGCCCTGATCGCCGACAACGGACTCGACGGCGGGGCGCGGGCGGGATGATAGACAGATCGGCACTTGCAATCAGGGCAACAAACGGCGGGGTGCAGTCGTGAGCGCCACTCTGGAAGCGGTGCTGACGGATGATTTGTTGGCTATCAAGCCAGACAAGCAGCGAGACACAATACCAAAACTGGCCAGGAATCCAGAATCCATAAATCGGATCCGTAACCTTCAAGAGAAAGTCGAAACGCATCATGAGGTTATTCGTGGCGATGCAAGAAGTACCGTTTTGCCGCATTCGTCAGTTCACCTTGTTGTCACCTCGCCGCCGTATTGGACGCTCAAGGAATACCCTGAAAATCATGGACAATTGGGGGGAATATCTGATTACAAGGCGTTTCTCGACGGCATTCATGATGTGTGGAAAAATTGCTTTACGGCTCTGGTTCCAGGCGGTCGCTTAGTGTGTGTCGTTGGGGATGTGTGTCTGTCCCGCCGCCAAAACGGTGGACGCCATACAGTTGTTCCTCTCCATGCTTCCATCCAGAGCCAGTGCATTCAGATCGGTTTTGACAATCTGGCCCCGATCATTTGGCACAAGATTGGCAACGCAAAAACTGAATCTGGTCGAAGCGGGACCTATCTCGGTAAGCCATTTGAGCCAAATGGCGTGATCAAGAACGACATTGAATTTATTCTGATGTTTCGTAAACCGGGCGGATATCGGAGTCCATCAAACGCGGCCCGCATTCTCAGCCTCATTTCGACTGATGACCACAAGAAGTGGTTCCGGCAAGTCTGGACAGATATTCCGGGGGCATCAACGCGAAATCATCCCGCACCGTTTCCTGTGTCGTTGGCAGAACGGCTGATCCGCATGTTCAGTTTTGTGGGAGATACTGTTCTCGACCCATTTACGGGTACAGCATCAACGCAAATTGCGGCGAAGAGACGACAGAGAAACAGCATCGGCATTGATATTGAACCAAATTATTGCGTGATGGCAAGGGAACGTCTTGGCTTGGAGACTGATTTATGATCACTCTTCAGGATGCCGTTGACGATTTCTATCGAATTACAGTCGTCCAGATGAAGACTCAGTCACCAAATAGACTTTCCATGTTGGCAGATATGTGTGTGGAGCAGCTGGAAATCAGGGGCGTCTTTGGGGCCGCTAAAGAGATTTCGGTTCCAGGGATTGGCCGTTCCAAGAATTGGGATGTTGCATGGCCGACGAATGGGCGGGTCCGTCTCGGGATCAGCCTGAAATCGATACTGAAAAACATCGCAGGGACAGTCCCGAACAGAATTGATGATTTGGCGGGAGAAATGGCAAATGTTCAATTGCTGTCACCTGAGATAGCGACGGGATACATCGCGCTCTTTAATTCTGCTGAAAGCAAATTGCGGCAAGATGGTGGGCAATGGATTGACTTTTTTCGCGATGCGGTTGACCGATTGACTGGACGCGATGCCCCTGCATGGGCAGCGGGGATGGTTGAGGCGTCTGCTGTTATTGAGGTTGATTTCTCAAGCGGAAGTCAGGTCGTTGTCTCTCCGGACATGAGCGTCTTTTTTGGGGGATTATATACCTAAATCTGCAGACGGCTACGGACCGCTTAAATTAAGTCGTTTTTCTTCAAGAAGAAAAACTTTGTCTTTTGACATGACCAGAACGCGCTCAGCTCGACGAAGCAGATCCATCCCAACCAAGCACGGCGCGTTTGGTCTCAACGGAAATTGGCACAAGCCAGTTACTGAATCGTCCTGAATGATAACAGGAGATTGAAACAATCCTATCGGGATCGTTTTGCCATCAGCGATTTGCGTAGTGCCAATACTGAGTCCGCCAGATAACCAACCTAGGGCATGGGTCATCTGGATATCAATTTGGACAAATCCCGTAAATCCAGTGTCAATGATTGCAGGTATCTTGATGCTCTGATCCTGACGATTGGATGCGTGAATTTCTAAATCAAGACATGCACTATGCCGGTTGAAGTATCCCGTCCACATCCATTTCTCCGATATAGCTAACGTGGAAGGTTGCGGGAGAACCGATGCGTTTTAGGTAAAACTGGCCCTCAGGGTTGTCTTCTTCTCCTGCTTTAAGTGCGTCCTCTGGATACTGGCCGAGATGCCCTCTCTTTGTTGTGACATCAATGGCCAAGAACATGTCATTGTGACGCCCCTCATGCTTTTTCCTTAAGCAGGCTTCATAAATTTCTTCGCCAAGTTCAGCAATTTGATCCATTGTCAAAACATTCGCCACGGCAACCTCCTCTAATGAAGAGAAATTCCATAACTGCATAGTGTGGAATCTTGCAAATTAAATCAAACACTTTTTGATTTTCACTTACAATCTGCAATACCGATGTCTATATTGCGGATCGTAAGTCGATAGAGACTTGATATGATACAAGCAGCCCCCGGCAAGGCCTTCCGCAAGGGCCTCTCCCTGATGGAGATCGTGGAGATGTTTCCCGATGAGGAGACAGCCGTCAAGTGGTTCGAGGTCAACCGCTGGGGCAGGGATCGGATGCCAAAGACCTGCCCGCTGTGCGGCTGCTCCGGCCGGATCACCCGCAATGGCAAACGCAAGACCTCGCCCTACTGGTGCGGGTCCTGCCGCAGGAACTTCTCCGTCAGGACCGGCACAGTCATGTCCCGCTCCCGCCTGCCGCTTCGCAAGTGGGCCATCGCCATGCATCTCTGGGCGACCTCATTGAAGGGCGTCTCATCTATGCGCCTGCACCGCGATCTTGGCATCACCCAGAAGTCGGCATGGTTCATGACGCATCGCCTGCGGGAAGCCTGGACGTAGACGGGCGGACTTTTCAACGGTCCCGTCGAGTCTGACGAAACCTGCATCGGTGGCAAGGAGAAGAACAGGCATGCCGGCAAGAAGCTGCAGGCGGGCAGGGGGACAGTCGGGAAGGCGATTGCGGCAGGGGCGAAGGACAGAAAGACCAACGAGGTCCGGGCGGTGGTGATCCCGAACACCAGGCGGGGAGACCCTGCACCGGTTCGTTGCCGGGAATGCCCGCCCGCATATCGTTGTCTGCTCCGACGGCTACCGCAGTTACCATGACCTGCCCCACCCCCATGAGATCGTGAAGCACGGTGTCAGCCAGTTCGTGAACGGACAGGCCTGCACCAACGGCATTGAATCGTTCCGGGCCCTCCTCAAGCGCGGCTCTCACGGCACCTTCCGCCACTTCAGCCGCTGGCACCTGCAACGCCACCTCGACGAGTTTGCGACCCGCACCAACTTGCGGACAATGGACACACTGACCATCATGCAGGAGACCGCCAGCCGGATGATCGGCAAGCGGCTCACTCACGAACAACTCAAGATGTCCCGCCCTCTGCATGAGCGGGCCGCCTGACCCCGGAGGAGACCCATGGACGCCATCACCCTGCCGCGAATCGATGCCGCACCCGAGGACATCGCCGGGGCCTTGTTTGCTGGAGACACGGGAAGTCGGGGGAAGTTCCTTGTCGGGGATGCTGTGGAGATCCTCGGGTCATGGGAAACGCCCTGCATTGACCTGACAGTCACCAGCCCGCCCTGCGACAATCTGTGTAACTGCAACGGCTGCGAGTTTGATCCAAAGTCCATGTTGTCCGCGATTCTGCATGTCACCCGGCCCGGCGGTGTGTGCGTCTGGGTGGTCGGCGAGAGGATCAACGGCGGGCGCAGCCTGACCAGCTTTGAGCACGCGTTCATTGGCCGGGATGTCGGCTGGACCGTCCATGATGTCATGATCCACCAGAAGAGGAACACACCATTCATGCGCTCCAACGGCTACACGAACTGTTATGAGCTGATGATCGTCTTTGCCAGCGGCAAGCCGGGGACCTTCAACCCGATCATGGAGCCGACCAGGCGGAACGGGTGGGAGACCGCCGTCCACAGCAAGGGGCCGGACGCCGTCAATCGCAAACGGCCCGTCAGGCTCAGGAAGGAGACGGTCAGGACGAACATCTGGCAATCCGCGGTGGGTCTGGGTGGGACCACAACCGACAGGGTCGCCTTTGAACATCCTGCCGTCATGCCGGAGCGGTTGGCCGAGGATCACATCCTGTCATGGTCAAATCCGGGCGATACGGTCCTTGATCCCATGTGCGGCAGCGGCACAACCTGCAAGATGGCCGCAATCCACAGGCGGGACTGGATCGGCATTGATGTTTCCGAGAGATACATTGACATTGCCCGTCAGCGTCTGCCTGATCCGCAAATGCCAGGGGATGCACTGGCATGACCGGGACGCCCGAATGGGTTGTTTTCGAGGATGGTCGACTGGCAATCGTCCAGAAGCGCCCGGGGGGGGGGGTTGAGGTCGGCCAC
>JAPOSK010000082.1 GCA_026709725.1 Paracoccaceae bacterium
CGCCACCGCCGCCGCCTCCGCCGCCACCGCCGCCGCCTCCGCCGCCACCGCCGCCACCGCCGCCACCGCCTGTGGAGGAGTGTCAACCGACTTGTGGAACTTGGAGTCCGTTTGGGCCTTGGAGTGCCTGTGTAAATGGAACCCGATCGCAAACTAGAACCAGAAGGTGTGTTTACGATCCAGAGCCTGGGCAAGATTGTCCACCTGACTATACAGAGACAGATACTCAAACGGAAAATTGCACGGCTCCGCCGCCTCCACCTCCGCCGCCACCACCGCCGCCACCACCTCCGCCACCGCCACCGACATGCACTTATTCGGCGTGGGTAAATGACGGAGCGCCCTATAGTTGCGAAAACATAGGACGGGGAAGACAAGAATGTCTACAAGATCAAACCCGAACCGTTCTAACAGGAACAAATTGTCCCGGGCCTTTGACCCAGACAATTTCAGTGTTCTCGGGAACTCCGCCTCCGCCTCCGCCGCCTCCGCCGCCACCGCCGCCGCCTCCGCCGCCACCGCCGCCGCCTCCGCCGCCACCGCCGCCGCCTCCAACGTGTACAAGAGGCCCGTGGACAAACTCAGGCGCTCCGTATGGGTATTCTCCCGCAACAAGCACAGTGTGTTCTGGAGAAACGTTCACCCAGACTGGAAGTCAAGATCAGACACGAACTGTTTCTAGTGGCTGTCCTGCCAACACACCAACAAGCAGGACGGTGAGGGTGACAAGATCAGCTACGGGCACAAGAAATTGCCCACCACCTCCGCCGCCACCGCCGCCACCGCCGCCACCGCCGCCTCCGCCGCCACCGCCGCCTCCGCCGCCGCCTCCGACTTGCGTTACGGGCGCATGGGTTCTTGGTTCTCCTTACGATGTGGAAACCGGATTTGGACCTTGCATTAGGGGCATTCAAAGGCAAAACATACAAGTGCTGCGAGACGATACGCGCACCGTGACCCCCGCCGGATGCGCAGACAGCAGAAGAACCGTGCAAGTTACCCGACGGGTGGAAACCAGAAGTTGCAGCGATGACGGATTGGATTAGATTTGCAAATTGGTTATACTAGATGTTAATTAAAAGTTGCCAACGCAACAGGAGACCAAAAATGATTCAAATTGAAGAAGGCAATTATGTTTATTGGAGGCATCGTCCTTCGGCGGATGTTGTAACATCAAACGATGTTGCAATTTGCACAGTGGAAGATGTGCCAGAATCAAGCGCGGATCATAGCGAGGGATTGCGCATATTGCGAGGCGTTTCTTCCGGAAAAACCACTCTCACCTTAGCGTTTAACAACAACGACCCCGACGTTGTTATAGATGTTGTTATCGAAAGCCAAAGGGATCAACAATTGATTCTTCCCACTATTCAAATTAACGGACCAACCACATTGCAGGTCGGAGAGACGGGCAATTATACCTGTCAAGTTGTGGGAGGACGTTACACCAGTGTTATTCTCTATAACTGGAGTTGTTTGGGAACAGGTCAGAGTGGACCCAGCGCCAGTGTGGATACAACAGGACGAAGAGAAGGCACGTATCAGCTTTGTTGCACTGTTCAACTGCAATTAGATATTGAGGGAGAATTGCCAATTATAAGAAGCACAGCCGGAAGCGTTCTTGTTTTAATTGAGGAACCCGATTGATGGCTATTGACTTACTCAAAATATCTGACTCTTGCGGTTGGCATATCGAAACCGGAACACAAAAGCGGGAGTGGTTAAACAATCACGCCTACAAATGCGGGCCGATATTGGATGCCAACAAATCCTGTCTCAACATGGTGCTGGATGAAGATATTGTGTGTGAGTGGAATGGAGGCCCCAATCAGAACGATGCAAAAGTCCTGCAAGGGCCAGCCGATGCCAAGTTTGGCGTTGGAACAATTACCCTTCATCAATCCTGGATTTGGAAAACCACTATCGACAAAGCCATCTTGCTGGGACCGCCCCCCAACCACGATGAGGTGGATTGGCGGATGATGGATGCCTGGGTTGATTCCCACAAGTTGAATTATCCTTGGTTCCCAACCATACGCCTGCTCAAGCCGGGGAAACACACTATTCCCAAAGGCTCAGTGATAGGCGCAATTCGCGAAGTGTCCCCCCATTCCGCCCCGCCCTACTTTCTTGAAAAAAAAGCGGATGAGATCACTTCTCAACGCCACAAAAGGCTGGGGGCGAATCGAACCTCGGGAAGGGGCGCACCTGGATTCGTATGGCGCAAGCAAGCCCGCCGCCATGCAAATCTGGAACGCACGGGTGTTTGGCTTGATGTTTTGCAGGGCGACAAATGGCTGGAAAGGGATGAATGTGAAAACCTGATAAAGGGTTTTACCGACACAAACACGCAATGGCGGGAAAATGTTGAGGTTTGGTGGCCGGATAAAACCAAATACAGTTATCTTGCGGAAGCGTTTGACGATATTGGACTGGCTATCGAATCTGTTACGGGCATACCAGTTCAAATTGATAACCCCCATGTGGTCAGATGGAAGCCCGGCTCTTTTATGCCATTGCATATTGATATAGATGGGGGATATGAGCAACGTCAATGGGGCAGTTTGATATATCTAAACACCACTAAATCAGGAGGATTGACAATCGTGCCAAGCAGAGAAATAGAGTCAACCCCGTTTATGGGCAGAATGATGGCGTGGCCCGCCGGAACAACGCCCCACAGCGTTACCGAAGTTGAACAAGACCGCTACACCGCCATTTGCTGGTGGGGGGCAAAACCCGTTAAGGTGAAATGAAATGATTAAGTACACGAACTATCTTAGTCCTTTTCATCATGAGTTTAATAACCTAGCTCCTGGAACAGTGCTATCGGCCATTGATTTGGGAATGGAAGTGATAATAGACTGCCACCCTGACTTTCATATTCCCAGCCATATTAGGTCATTGCGGGGCTTAACCATACGCCCTCGAAAAATTGAAGATTATTCTAGCGTTACCACAAACTTCACTATTCCACGGTTTCTTGAGTTACCCGCCTTGTTGCGGGAGCATGGTGATGTTTTGCTAACCGATTTTGATACGGTGCTGCGTTGTGTGCCGCCCAAGGAAAACAGGCTTGTGTTTTGGAATAACAGCAATTTCGATGAAGATCCGAGATGCAATTTGAGCACATGGGAAGGCGAGGGCCATAGAATTATGGCGAATCATGTTTCAATGGTGGGCAAGGTGGGTTTGGCTTTTGCGGAAGCGGTTGTTGAAACCATACACGAAATGCCGCGGAGGGACAGGGATAGGTGGTATTCCGATCAAGTCGCCTTGTGGCGGGCTTGGGCAAACAAGGGGCCGTGGCCGGACATTCACCACCAGCCAAATGCTTACTTCGGATTGGAGTTCAAAGACCGCCCCGGTGTGCCTTTGACGCATCCCAGAACTCACCAAGAGAAACATGGGGGGCCGTGGGTTGAATACACCCGCGAGTATCAAGATCGCTGGCACAGATAGCCCAACCCTTTGATAAGGAGTTTATCATGAGCACACACAGAACAGACGCGGGCAGCATAACCCCCCCCCCCTTATCCCGCCCAACGCACTGGTTAAAATGGACCGATGCCCGTGGCGGCGAGTTTGAATTGCAACGGATTAACTACAACCAAGCGCCCGATCGCTGGTACGAGGTGGTTTGCAACGGGCATCATCCGTGGGAGATTCGCTGCCACCTATCACACAGACAGGGAGTAAGCGATTTGCAATGGCAAAGCCGCGCAAGCGGCGGACAGTGGAGGGCTTTAACCCAATCAAATGAAATCTTTGGGGTGAACACGAGCACTCTCGGTTTGCTCTCACTGCCCCCAAATACGGAGTATCGCTTGGTTGTAAGCTAACCCTTTGATTTCAAATCGCTTTTTCTCCCCACAACTTTTTTTTGCAAAAATCGCTTGCATCGAAATCCCGTCCGCGTTAGGCTAAAGCCAACTTCACTCTTTCAGTGCGCATTGCGCTCGGGGATCGCAAGTTATGAGCCGCTCGAATTGGACACCGGGGATTGAGACAACAGCCCACCCGATTCGCTTGCTAAGCGCGGCCATCCCCGCGGGCGGGCAGGCCCTTTTGGACATTCGCTCCTGCGGATGGAGCGCCCATGCCCCGGGATGGACCCTGACCACCGACGACAGCGCAACCGCCACCCTGTTCGGCAGCAATGTCGAATCCCCCGGAGATGATGATTGGATTCCAAGCGCAACCAACGACACCGTAAAGCCGGGAGAACAAATTCAAGACGTTGAGGCAGGCCCCGTTGCCTGGCTGCGCTTTGCCAGCGAGGGCGGCGTGTCAACGCTCAATTTTGCGTACCTGGGCGATGTTAAAAGCTACCTGTCAAACGTCGGTCCGGTTTTATCGCTAACAGAAAGCGCGTTGTCCATCCCAAATGACATACCGTACGATCTGTCAGTGCATGACTTCCTCGACAGCGACCAAGCGAATTTAGTCTTTGCAATCTCAACAAGCGATAGCGGCGTGTTTACCGTTCTGACGATCGGCGACACCACAACCATCACCCCAAGAAATCCGGGAACCGCGAACCTGCTAATCCTGGGAACAAACATCGCGGGCGGTTCAACGTCTGTGCAAATTGAAGTAACGGTTGAGGCTTAGCGATGTCTTTTTATCCCAGACGAGACGGGGCCGGAAGCGGCATTGGATCCGGCGCTTTCGGCGGTCTCCTAAAGCAGGCAAACAGCGATTGCGGCTTGTTCCTGTACACCCGGGACTCCAATCCCTCCTGGCACCTTCGCGGTGTTCTGCGGCGGGCGGATGAGCCCGTCTCCATCACCGTTGTTGGGGATGATGACGACCTGCCGGAAGGTTCTGATAAGTACATTGAAGTTCGCTACGATCCAGCAGTAGATACGCAGCAGGACATTGTGGATGCGGGCGAGGCTAACAGGGATGTTGAGGTCGGTTGGCTCTATGGAACCGACTTAGCTGAGCCTTCTGAGCCCACGGGCTTTGACTACCGCAAGTTCTATCCAGAAGGCGGTGGTTCCGGTGTTTTTGGGGCGGTCATCTCCCAGGCCACATCGGACGTTCCGGCTATCCCCGCCGTTCCCCGCCGCACTGATCCTGTTCAACCCATACCCCCTGACGCAGCTTCGGATTCCTGGGACAGGTCTTTTGGAGCCACCCTGCCGGGGGAAGGGGCGACCGTCCGGTTGCAAGACACGAACAACGTCGATATTGTTATCGTTACTTTTGATTCTGGCGTTGAGAATAACGGCGCAACGGTTAGGGTTCAGGGAGATTCCAGCGCAAGCGGCTACGATGCTGAAACACAGACTCTCACCATCCCCAGCGGCACCACCCGCGATGATGCCATATTTTTTGTTAACAGCCTTAATGGGTTTCCCGGCCGGGCTACCCATGTTCCAAACACGTTCAGCACCGGCTTGAGAAACCAGTCCCGCACATCCGCTGGCGGAACTGACGATCGCTACTTCTCCCAGGTCATTGTTATAAACAACCTCGGCGTTGGTGAAGACAGCAACATCAGCATCGTGACGGCTCCGGCTGACAGCACAAACGCCGCTTTCACTGTGGATTGGGATGCCGACAACCGGGTGCTGACGCTGTACTTTTCTACTGATCCCGTGGGCCAGTTTGACCTGCAAACCGTTGCGGCGAACATCTTGGCCGTGCTTCCGACCATCGGAATTATCGGCGGTGGCGACGGCGACGACACGACCGCCATCACCCACGCCGGCTTGGTTTACGCAACTGGCCAGCGCATTGATTTCACTGGCGGGCGGGATGCTGAAACCGTCTTTGCCGCTGAAGATCGTGGCTTGTTTGTCTATACCAATGACAGCACCCCCGAGTGGAACTTGCGGTTGCGGGAGCGTCAGATTGAGGTTTTGGCGGTTCGCGCGGGCCTAACCTTTTCCGGAAGCGGGGATGCCGGCCTTCGCCTTCAATTTGGAGATACCGACCGCAACGACCGGCGCACCCAAATTGTGGGAACCAGCGACTATGCGGAGCCGCGGGGCATAAGCGACAACTGGTCTCTGGCCTACAACGAAGTTGACGATTGGCGCGGGGCCAAAGCCCGATACGCCGTTGGCTCAACCGTTGTTTTCTCGGCAAGTGATATTGGTGTCGCCGGCAACGCCCATTCAGTTCGCTTGGTAGAGGGCGGCGGGGCCGTGGCCGGGGTTGCGGCAACCCTTGATTGGCAGAACACCCGTTTCTCCGCAGCCGGTGTGGGCGCAATCGGCAATGCCCTGGATGTGCTGGTGACCGAGGGAACTCCGGCAACATCAGGAGTAACCGCGATTGCCTCCATAGCCTCTCTTGTTGATGGGGGCACCCGCCTTGTTGAAATTGAGTTTCCCACCACCGACGCTGCCGACTTTAACGGGCAGCGCGTTCAAGTGGGTGCGCCTAGAACCGGACCGGGCACGGCGGCTTCTGCATCAATTACAGTCGGTAGCAGAGTGTTTACTTTTACCGCCGTGGACGCGGGTGCTGCGGGCAATGATATTG
>JAPOSK010000379.1 GCA_026709725.1 Paracoccaceae bacterium
TTTTCCTACTTGTTAAAACAGCCTTTTTGCCGAAATCGAAGAGGCAGACCCCCGAACCACGTATGATCACTTTTTGAAAATGGCAATCAAGAGCACGGATCAGTTCTGTAAACAGTTGCTGGAAGACCAAATTGCCAAATTCATCACCAAGAATTGCACCTTTGCCCTGCCTCCCGAGTATCGCAGGGACCTGCTGACAGATGTTCACTCTGCAAAAGTTCAGGAAATGGATGCAACAGATGAAGACATCGATGGCGACGATGGGAATTCGGCGGACGGGAGTGAGGGTCACGCTCCCGATCCCGAGAAGGCTCTCTCAGAGTCTGAGGTATCTGCAATCGACGATCATCTTCGCTATGAATTGTACCGGAAGAACTATCTCGAACAGTACAATCTGTATCCTGCGCAAAGCGAAGTTGACGCAATCACGAAAGATGTCGACGGTGATGACCGCGAATCCGAAGAGAAAATGACCGAAGCCTATTATCAACTGTGCTGGGACCATTTCTTTGAACATCTTCAGAGACGATGCCTGATACAGGACAAATTTGTAACGTTTGATGAGTTGCGGGGTCTTGCTCAAGGTCATGACGGGGGATCAGGTATTGACAGCTGGGCGTGGTCTCCGATTGAGAGGAATGGAGAAATGAATGAACACCCTGATACCAACAGTTGATGAACAGACACCGCGGGGTGAACGGCGGTATGATATCTTCTCCCGCCTGCTCAAGGATCGCATCGTCTTTGTCTGCGGTGAAATCAATGAGCAGGTGTCAATGCTGGCGGTGGCCCAGATGCTCTTCCTTGAGTCGGAAAACCCCAAAAAGGAAATCGCAATGTATATCAACAGCCCGGGTGGTGAAGTCGATTCGGGGTTGGCGATCTATGATGCCATGCAGTACATCTCGCCACCTGTCTCCACACTGGCCTTTGGCCGCGCCGCGTCCATGGGGGCCGTGCTGCTCGCCGGTGGCGCTGAGGGCAAGCGGTACGCGCTTCCGAACTGCTCCATCATGATCCATCAGTCCTTCGGCGGATTTCGGGGCCGCTTCAGCGATGTCACCATCCATTATGACCAAATGAAGGAGCGTGAAGAGTCCATGTACGCCATACTCGCACGCCACACCCGAAAGACCGCAGCCGCTGTCAGGAAAGCCGTCAAGGCCGGTGACAACTACATGACTCCGGCCCAGGCTCTCGACTGGGGTCTTGTTGATCACATCGTTGATCAGCGCCCGGATGCATCAGAAAAATGAAGGGTTGATGCATACGGCAAGTGCTGCCCGCGCTCCTGACTCGATGACCCCCCGGTTCTCTTTGGGCGTGGCCAAAGCCGTGATGCCTTGGCCATGATGCCCTGCGGCTGATTCCCGGATCCAGTCCCCATCCGTCTCCGATTCTCCCGGGTATCCGTGATTCGATTCAGATCAGGGAGTCCATTCCAATCAGAGAGTTCCTCTCTATCTGATCCGTTGGGGCATGCCGTAAGGATGAGGTCAGAGGACCGTTTCAGCAAGGAGCCTGGTGCCAGCCCCGGACCCAATGGGGTGACCGTGTCCACCCGGTGGCGTCATGGCCCGGGCGGCGGTGCGGACCCGTGTCGCGGCGAACCATTCGGGAAACAGGGCGGATTTCGCCGGATCGCCGACTGAAACCCGATGTGATGTTTACGGATTGAAGATGATCAGTGACTTGCAGATTTCCGAGTCCACCATACGGGGATCACACTCCAGCATCCCCAATCGGCGACCGAATGGCCTGAATCCGCGGCGGGCCCATCTCTCCCGGATTCCCGCTCCGCTGCGCCCACGCGTCCTCCATTTGGTTCAGCACCGGGACGGTTTTCGTGCCGGGAATTGGGGTTTGTCGGAAAATGTCAATAAAAGTCGGATATATGAGAATCGTGGCCGGTCAATTGGATCAGTTTTGCAATCCTGTGAATTCCGGTTATGGGGTGGGTTGGGCGAAAAGACAAAGAGCGGAGATCGTCCCAATGCGCGCTTGAGTGCTCCGTGTGGCGTCAATCACGGCCTCAGAAAAATGGAGGCAGGGTCATGACAGACAAGACCAGGAAACCAAAAAACGAACTGGTCTGCTCCTTCTGCGGCAAGGGGCAGAAGGAGGTTCGCAAACTGATTGCCGGACCCAACGTGTATATGTGCGATGAGTGTGTTGATCTCTCGGTTGAAATCATTCGCCAGGAGACTGACAAGGATGAAACGAAATCACGCGCACAAATTCTGCCGCCCCAGGAAATCTATCGGGTCCTTGACGACTTCGTCGTTGGGCAGGAGCGTGCCAAGAAGATACTCGCAGTGGCCGTCTACAACCACTACAAACGTCTGGTTGCGCCGGAGATTGACAACTCGGTCGAACTGGCAAAATCCAATATCCTGCTCATCGGACCGACAGGGTGCGGCAAGACATTGCTCGCGCAAACGCTGGCCCGGATTCTGGATGTCCCGTTCACCATGGCGGATGCAACGACCCTGACCGAGGCCGGGTATGTAGGTGAGGATGTTGAAAACATCATCCTCAAACTGCTGCAGACGACCGAGTACAATGTTGAACGGGCTGAGCACGGAATCGTCTATATTGACGAACTCGACAAGATCACGCGCAAGACAAGCAACCCTTCGATCACAAGAGATGTGAGCGGTGAGGGTGTCCAGCAGGCCCTGCTCAAGATCATGGAGGGATCGATTGCATCTGTCCCCCCGCGCGGCGGACGCAAGCACCCGCAGCAGGAATGCCTCCAGGTTGATACCACCAATATCCTGTTTATTTGCGGTGGCGCCTTTTCCGGTCTTGAGAAAGTCATCCAGCAACGGCGACGGCCGGCATCAATCGGTTTTGGAGCTGAGGTCCTTGATGCCGAGGAGGCTGGCATCGGTGATCTGTTGGTTGATGTCGAGCCCGAGGATTTGATGAAGTATGGCCTTATCCCGGAATTTGTCGGCCGCCTGCCGGTCGTCGCAACCCTTGATGAGCTGGGCGTGGAGGGCCTTGAGCGGGTCCTCACGGAACCAAAGAATGCGCTCGTCAAGCAGTTCCAGACTCTCTTTGGTCTTGATGGCGTGAAGCTGACCTTCACCGAATCGGCCATCAAGGCCATCGCCGAGAAAGCGCGGGATCTCAAGACGGGTGCACGCGGGTTGCGGTCGATTTTAGAGAATATCCTGCTTGATGTGATGTTCGAGATGCCGCTGATCGAATCGCTTGATGAGGTGATCGTCAGCGACGAGGTTGTCAAGAATGATGCCAAGCCACTCCTTGTCCATTCCGACCTCAAGTCGGATGCCGGTGCAGCATCCTGATGCACAGACAGCCGGAATTGTGCAAGTGAGCAGGAGTCGGTCATTGGCACCGGAGGATGCACGGATAGAGTGATAAAACTTGTCAAACATATGATAACCTGGTGGGATTCCCAGACATTGGGAACCCGGATATTTACATGGTTGCGCGGGGTTCGTGTCGGTGAGGATGAGGATGGCAACATCTACTATTCGACTGCGGACGGGCAACGGCGCTGGGTGATCTACAATGGACCCATTGAAGCCAGCCGGGTCTCGCCCGAGTGGCATGGCTGGCTGCACCATACATTTGCCAATCCACCCTCGGACGATCCGCTGCCCCGCTACACATGGCAGGCTCCGCATGTGGAAAATCTGACGGGAACCGAGGGTGCCTACGTTCCTCCGGGGTCTCTGCGCAATCCGGAGCGGCGCCGGCGTGCCGATTACGAGGCCTGGGATCCCGATGCAGAAGGTGGTGCAGGGTGACAGAAAGTCGAATCGAAGCCCTGATCGGCGTTGCGGTTCTGATCGCTGCTGCCACTTTTCTATCGATGATGCTCCGCGTCTCCCCCGAGCATTCGGGTGATGGGACCTATGCGTTGGTTGCCGAGTTCACCTCGGCGCAGGGAATCTCTGTCGGGACAGAAGTCCGCATGGCCGGCATCATCATCGGTTCGGTCCGCGGGATGAGCATCAACACCCAGACCTACAAGGCGGATGTGACAATGGAGATCACCGATGGCATTGAGATTTTTGAGGACAGCGTGGTCAAGGTCAGCAGCAATGGCCTGCTCGGCGATGCCTATATCAGCATCCAGCAGGGCATAATTCCGATCGCCCTTGAGAGCGGGGACCGGATCGTTGACACCCAGGGTCGCATTGACCTCATCGATGCGCTTGTCGAGTTTGTCAACTGACGGTCGATGACACGGAGTCAGTCTTCGCCGAGGATCGCTTTGCCGCTCTGCGGCAGGGGGCGTGACAGAAAGTCAGTCCCTGGCCTGTCAATGCAGGGCACAAGCAGGTCAAGATAGGTCTGGCGCGGGATTGCAATGCCGCCGAGTGATGCAAGATGCGGGGTTGGATACTGGGTATCAAGAAGCATGAATCCGGTGGCGTTGAGGTGGTGCATGAGATTGGCCAGGGCAACCTTTGATCCATCGGCGCGGGTTGAGACCATGCTCTCGCCAAAAAAGACGGCTCCAATGGCGACACCGTAGAGGCCGCCCGCAAACGAATCGCTCTCCCAGACCTCAATGGAATGGGCATGACCGCTCTCATGCAGGCGCAGATAGATTTGCTGAATCGCCGGACTGATCCAGGTTGAAGGGCGGCTGGCGCATGCGCTGATGACGCCGGGAAAATCACGGTTGATGGTGGCATGGTAGCAATCGGAGCGGATTCGGCGGGCAAGGCGGCGCGAGATGCGCATCCCGCCGATCAGGAAGACGCCCCGCGGGTCAGGGTTTTGCCAGGTGACCTGATCAGCATTGTCCTGATCACCCATCATGAACCAGCCGTGTCGATAACCGTAAAGGATGAGATCAATTGTCTGGTCGCTGATGGGGAGTGAGCGGCTCCCGGGGGGTAACATGCAATCAGTCCTGCCAGGTTTCCACCCATTGCTCAAGCCAGCGGGTGTTGTAGGTACTGGAGGTGAACTCGTCCGTCTCAAGCAGTCGCATGAAGAGCGGTACATTGGTTCTGTTCGGATGGATGATCAACTCGGAGAGTGCGCGACGCATTCGGGCTGTGCAGGTTGCCCGATCCTTGCCGGACACGAGAATCTTGCCGATCATGCTGTCGTAGTTGGACGGAATCGTGTAACCGCTGTAGAGGGCTGAATCGACACGGACACCGGGACCGCCCGGAGCATGGTAGAGAGCCACGCGACCGGGCTGGGGCAGGAATTGCGGGACGGATTCCGCATTGATCCGCACTTCGATTGCATGTCCCCCTGCCTTGATATCGGCCTGTTTGCGGCTGAGGGGCAGACCGGCAGCAATGCGCAGCTGTTCCTCGACAAGATCAATGCCATAGACGAGTTCAGTGACAGGATGCTCAACCTGCAGCCGGGTGTTCATTTCGATGAAATACATCGAATTATCCTGATAGAGAAACTCAATGGTACCGGCCCCGGCGTAGCCGAGCTGGGCAGCGGTTCTGGCGCTCAGGGTACAGATGGTCTCGCGGACAGTGTCGCTGAGTACAGGACTCGGGGCCTCTTCCAGGAGTTTTTGCTGCCGACGCTGCAGTGAGCAGTCCCGTTCACCAAAATGAACAGCATTCCCCTTGCCGTCACCGAAAACCTGGATTTCGATATGGCGTCCGTTGTCGAGGTACTTTTCGAGATAGACCTCCGGATTCCCGAAGGCTGCCAGTGCCTCCTGCTGGCCTGAAAGAAACGCTGATTCAAACTCCGCTTCTGAATTGGCCAGCTTCATACCCCGGCCACCCCCGCCGGCACTTGCCTTGATGAAGACAGGATAGCCGAGCTCTCCCGCCAAAGCCATGGCATTGTCAAGGGAATCCAGGCTTTCACCTGAACCGGGAACGCAGGGGACACCAAGTGCCAGCATCGTCTCCTTGGCCCGACGTTTGTCACCCATGATCCGGATGTGTTCAGCTGATGGGCCGATGAATGTGATGCCCTGCTCTGCGACATGTTCTGCGAATTCGGCGTTTTCAGACAGAAAACCATAGCCCGGATGGATGGCTTCAGCACCGGTGACAAGCGCAGCCGAGATTATGGCCGCGTCGTTCAGATAACTTTCCCTGTTTCCCGGCCCCCGCGGCGGACCGATGCAGACGGTTTCATCGGCCAGGCGGGCATGCATGGCGTCCTGGTCCACTGTCGTGTGGACTGCGACAGTGGCAATCCCCAACTCACGGCAGGTCCGGATGATACGGAGAGCGATCTCACCCCGATTGGCGATCAGAATTTTGGAGAACATGGATGACGATCAACTGTGTATTGCAGAGACACCGGCAGATGTGGATGTGTCGACATCAGGCCGGGATGTCCACAGTGAACACAATCATGATCATGCCTCAATGACGACGAGGGGGGTGCCATACTGTACGGCATCCTGATCATCGACCAGGATTTTGGTGACCGTGCCGGCGTGGGGCGCGGGGATATGATTCATGGTCTTCATCGCCTCAATAATGAGGAGGGTGTCGCCTTCACTCACCCATG
>JAPOSK010000315.1 GCA_026709725.1 Paracoccaceae bacterium
TCCTGATCATCATCCCCAACCAGAAAACTGTCGTTGCCGATCTCAAGGCCGGCAGGTCTCCCAGCCCGGAATTTGGTCGCATCGGCAAGTTGCGGTCAACCCACAACAACTACCTGACACTGCCCGTCATATTTCTGATGCTGTCCAACCACTACCCGCTGGCTTTCGCCACCGAATACAACTGGTTGATCTGCGCGCTTGTCTTCCTCATGGGTGTAACAATCCGGCATTATTTCAACACCGTGCACGCCCGCAAGGGTCATCCGCACTGGACATGGGCTCTCACCGCCCTCATTTTCATTCTCATCATGTGGCTCTCGGCTCTTGCCCCCCCGGGTTCCAGCGATGAATCACTCGCTGAAGCCGCCGGCCGCCAGCCCACGACCGATCTCGCAGCACTGCATTCAATTGTCGAGACACGCTGCACAGTCTGCCACAGCCGCACACCCAGCTGGGGCACGATGCAATGGCCACCCAAGAACATCATTCTCGAAACCGACGATCAGGTCCTCCAGCTCGCCAGGGAGATCTACCTCCAGTCCGGCATGTCTGACGCAATGCCCCCCGCCAATCTCACCAACATGCTCCCCTCCGAGCGCGCCTTCGTGCGCACCTGGCACCAAAACCTCCGCAATGACGAATAGCACTTTATGAACGCCCCCGGCATCAGCAACAGAGGGGTCATTACCATTACAGTACAGAACATTTCATCCGGACGGGCAGATGTCCGGATTTCCCTTTGCGGTCATGGCGTATGGAAGATTCAGGCACTTCCCCCTGCGACCCCACGAAGGCGGCGCAGGGGGCTTGAGGATATGTGCAAGTATCTGTCTCGCAATAACCAGCAGGATTGACGGGCGCGGGGAAACGATACAGGCTGGCAGGGATCGGCATGGCTTCGGAGTTTGATATTCTGCTCTCAGACCAGCGAAAGTGGCAGGCGGGTCAAGCGTTGTCCCGTTGCGGCGAAGACCGCGTTGGCAATGGCGGGTGCAACAGGTGGAACCCCGGGATCCCCAACACCGGTGGGCGCTTCGCCGCTTTCGACCAGAATAACTTCAATGTCCGGAGATTCATCCATGCGCAGAATGGGATAGTCATGGAAATTGCTCTCGACAATTGCACCATCCTCAATGTCCGGATTCCCATGCAATGCAGCACTCAATCCGTAGATGACGGACCCCTCCATCTGGCTCCGTATGATGTCGGGATTGACCGCAAGACCACAATCGATCACGCACACGACCTTGTGGACCATGATGGCACCGTTGCCAACCGAGACCTCGGCAATCTGGGCAACAGATGAACCAAAGGAGTTGTGGGCGGCCAGTCCAAGGCCTCTGCCCTGAACGACAGGCATGGCCTGCATGGCGTCACCAGCCACACGGATGACGCTGGCAAGTTTGGGATTCATGGCTGTATTGCGCAGGCGAAACTCGACAGGATCAAGACCGCTGGCATGGGCCAGGGCATCAATTGTCGACTCCTTGGCGAATGCGGTATGGGAGTGACCGACTGAGCGCCACACAAGAACGGGCACTCCGTGATCGCGGGTGATATGCCGGATCCTGCGGTTTTTGACTGCATAGTCACCATAAAATCCTTCGACACTGATCGGAGCGACAATCCAGTCGCGGGTGGTCTTGTCCACCACCCTCTCGGCGGCATCAACAAGGAGATCAGGCAGTCCCGGCAACACGCCGGGCAGGGCAAGGCCGATCAGGTTCGGCTCAATATTGGCACCAACCCTCGTTGCCTCCCATGCTGTCAATACACCCTTATCTGTCACTCCGGCCTTGATCTGCATCAGTGATGCGGGCCGATAGTATCCATGCCGGATGTCATCTTCCCGGCTCCAGAGGACCTGGACCGGCTTGCCGCAACGGTGTCGGCAAGACCTCGATCCTTGATGTCATGCATGCTCTTCGTGAACTGCTGGCGGCCGGGCCAAGATCACGGACCCGATGATGTTCCCCCCAAGCAGCAGGACGGCATGGCAACTGGCAAGTGTTCAGACCATCGAACTCCACGCCGATTTTTATGGGGACAGGCTATGCTACCGACTGGAGGTTGAGCATCACAAGCGACAGAACCTCGTGCGCATCTCGAATGAATCATTGACCGACAGCAGGGGAAACCCGCTTTTTGAATTCCAAATGGGTAATGTCAAACTGTTCCGTGACGACCACTCTGAGGGGCCTGTCTATGCTGCAGACTGGCTGGATTCAGCCATGGCCCGTGTTCCGGAACGGGATGACAATCAGCGCCTGTCAAAATTTTTGGATGTTGTGAGAAAAATACTCGTATGCGGCCTTTATCCCGCCAGTTTCGAACAGGAGACGACACGTCCTGAACTCCTGCTTGACAGAAATGCAAGCAACTTCAGTTCGTGGTATCAGCATGTTCAACTCGACGATCCGGGTCGGGTCGAGGCATTCAGAAAATCAATTGTGGAAGTCATTGATGGTCTTGATCAGATACGTCTTCAGCAGTCAGGATTGAACAGACGCACACTGATGGTCAGTTTTGCAGGCTCCGGCCACCGGTATGAACTGCCATTGAACGAGATCTCTGATGGTCAGAGGGCACTGATGGCATTGTACGCACTGATCCACCTGTCTGCAGGGCTTGGTTATACACTGCTTCTTGACGAGCCGGAAAACCATATCGCACTGGCTGAAATTCAACCCTGGCTGATGGAACTGGAAGACAGGTGCGGAGATTCGATTCCCCAGACCGTCATTTGTGCCCACCACCCCGAGGTGATTGATTTTCTGGGTGCTGAGCATGGTGTGCACCTTCTTCGGGAAAGGTCTGGTGCAACCCAGCTCAAAAAACTTTCCGAAATATCGCATGTTTCTGCAAACAGCCTTAAACTCTCCGAACTCCTGGCAAGAGGCTGGGAGGCGTGAGTCGGAGGGCGGCCCTGATTTTGCTCTGTGAGGATCAGCGGCAATCAGCTTTCATGTTGCGGTTTTTGCCAAGATGGGTTGGGAGAAACGCAGGATTCGGACTGTTCCCCTGCCCCGAGGGGGATCAGGTGAACAGCATGTAAGGTAAGAGAAAAATTTCCCGAAGAACTCAAGGCGTATCGCAGCCGTCGCAGCCGTGTTCGGTCAAATCTCGCCGTGATGATTGACGGCGACAGTTGGGGTGCTCATCGCCGAATCGAGGAGCTTGACAGGGAATGTGGCCAGAGAGGTGTCAATCCCCGTGCAAGCGATGATGAGGTCGCTGCATTTGTTCCAACCTGGAAAATCGAAACGTGGTTTGCCTATCTTGATGGTCAAGATGTTGATGAAAACTGCCGAAGTTATCCCAAGCTGAACCGTCCCCGTGATTGCAGGAAACATGTACATGAACCGGCGAGAATGTGCCGGAGTCAGAAATTTCGCGAAGCTGTTCCTCAATCATTGATCCTGTCCTGTCAGGAGTTCAACCTTCTGAAAAAATGACAGGAACCACTTGCATGAAACAAATGGATGCAGGGTTGCAATCTGCCTTCATGCAGTGAGTGCAGCTTCTCAACGGGAAAACTCTCGCAATGGCGCGACTGATCAATTGCAGATCTTCCAGACACCGCAACATGCTTATACGCAAAGTCTGCTGGATTCGATTCCCCGAATTGACCTGAAGAGGCGATCATGAGCCCGAGACGTGTCTTCCTCGGATCAATCGCTACGGAAACCAACACCTTTTCGCCGTTGCGGACGGACTTGCGTGATTTCAGGGACAGTTTTATGCATCGCCCGCTTATGCATTTCTATCTCCAGACCGCCTGCCGGCAGATGGACGCGATCATCCGGGCCCTGGATCCTCTTTTTCGGATGAGGGCGGGTCGACCCCGACCGGAAGCGGGTCGCAATGATTGTCCCGAATTCATGGCAAATGATGGCAGGGATGAGATGAACCCCAGATCGCACACTCAATCGCCGATTGGTTTTGGTCCAGTGTCTTCTGTAACGGAGACGATAGAGGTCCGGATACGACGCATGTATTCTTTCACCATCTCCGGTCGCTTGCGCGCAGTACCCGCGGCAAGCACATCAATTATGGCCATGAAGACAAGCCGTGAGGCTGACGGCTTGAAGATATCCTGATCCTCGGGAATGTCGACACCAATCGTGATGTCAGCGGCTTTGGCAAGAGGTGTGCCAGTCTTGGTCAGGCTGATTGATCTGGCACCGTACTGTCGGGCAATTGCAACACTGTCAACAAGCTCGGCCGGGTGACCACTCGCGGATATGGCGAATATGACATCGCCTTCAGACAGGGTTGAAGCGAGCATACGCTGAAAGTATCCATCTGCATGAGCCTCTGTCGGAATCCCGAGACGAAAGAACCTGTTGGCTCCTTCGCGGGCGACGTTCGCAGAACCTCCACCAACGCCAATGAACGAAATCCGCCTTGCAGTTGTCAGCAACGAAACACTTTGCTGAATGGTATCGTTGACAAGCTGGAAGCGTACGAGGTTGAGGGTGTCGACGAGCGCACCAAAGACTTGCGTTATGAGCTGCTCAGACTCGGAATCCGTCCGGCTTGGTCCGCCCAGATACTGTAGACTGACCGCGACACTTTGCGCGAGCCTGATGTTGAAGTCACGGTAGCCCTCGCAGCCAAGTGTTTGACAAAACCGATTCACAGTCGCGACCGAAACTTCAGCCGATTCCGCAATTTCATTTTGTGTGAGGCGTGTTGCCTGCTCCAGATTCGAGAGCACAAAGTCAGCCACACGCTGCTCTCGCTTGTGGAATGTTCCGTCCAGCCTTCGTATCTGGGATATGACATCAAGGATCTTGATCATGATCTGCTGCTGATTTTGATGAGGTCGTGCTTCTTGCGGATACGGAGGGATGATGAAGAGTGGATCAGCGTTTGACATTGGCCAGTGCGTTCGAACGAAGTTCTCGCATGATAATGTCACAGGCGTCATTCGGCGGGATGCTTGCCCCGGCATATGACACGGCTCCATATGACCAAGCACCCGGGTGACTGTTGTCTGAATCTGCCATTCTGTGTTGACCGCCAAAAGGTTTTTTGACAAGATTTGTATGATCGTAACTGATGGTGGCAGACCAAGATGTCAAAGACCAGTTGATAGGCGGATCTGCAGATCCGAAACATCGTGCCCTGTCCGCCTCCATTTAGTGCTCCGACGACAAGGCTGCAAGTAGCCTGATCGCACGGTAGTATCTCAGTCTAAAAGATGGCGAATCGCCATTTTTCTGACATATTGTTTATTTTTTGATTGAAACGACACATTTTATGACCGATCAACACTGAGGATACCTCCTTTGCTCCAAGGACCACAAGGGCAGAACCGCCTTGGTGATGTGGTCGGTCGCGCCGTCCATGTCGCCAAGATTGCCACTGGCGAGATTGAGGAAACCGCTGTCAAGACCCGTCAGCCGCAGAAGGCCAACGGCTGTCGGATCGGTGGCAAGCGGCGTGCAGCATCCCCGACATCCGAGCGGCACAGCGAGATTGCGCAAGTCGCAGCGAAGGCCCGTTGGTGCGGTTCAATCCGCCATGGTATACAAATTCTTTCTCACAATCGCTTTGTTTCCTGTGTCGGCCAACGCGCAGTCTGCCTTGACCCAGAATCAGGATTGGATAGACGTATGGCACTGCGAGGGGACATGCGGTGCGGGATGGAGTGCAACGCTGAAGAATTTGAAGAATTTTTTAGACGATGATATGGGTTTTAGTATAGGTATCTTTGGACCGGATGCCCTGCCGGAAGTTACAACGCTCTACGAAGTAGAAGGGGTAAAGCATGAATGGCGGTGGAATGATCCTAACGAAGTAAACGAAGGTATTTGGGATTATGGTTTTACAATCTGGCCGGATTGTGGTGGTGCTTACCACGATTTTTCCGGTCGGCACGAAAGCGCAGACAAATCCGATCATCGCCCGGCAGCTCGTCTCGGTTGCGAGATTCAAAACCCGGACCCATGACCTCCCGTACCGCCGATAAATGCAAAAAGAAGGACTGATATTGTGACTGTCTGCATTGCCGCAATTTATGGGAACGGTAAAGGTTCTGTTTTGGTGTCAGACCGGATGGTCACTGCACATTTTCCGATTGGATATGAGTTTGAGCATCAAGAAGACACGAAGATCATTGCTCTGGATGGAAAAACGCGACACATATCATGATTGCTGGTGATGTTTTGCTTGGCAACGAAGTCTTGAATGTTGCTAGAGATGAAATAACCCAGTGTGATGCCGATATTCCAGCTTCAAAGGTTAGTGAAATTGTTCGACAGGCATACCAGAAGGTCAGACTCACTAAAATCGTGCATCAGGAATTGGAGCCGAGAGGTTTGAATTTAAGCAGTTACCATGACATGCAGCAAAGGTTGTCTCCTCAAATTGTGCAAATGGTTGGGGGATTATATCGATTGGTTGACAGAATCTAAATTAGTTCAAAAGAATCAGTATT
>JAPOSK010000401.1 GCA_026709725.1 Paracoccaceae bacterium
ATCGTCACTGTGCCATCTGCTGCGCAAGGGGCCGGGTCCATGAACAGCCGCACCCAGAGTGCTATCCGCGTGGTTTGAGTCAAAATACCAGTACGCCCCCGATTCCCAATCGGCTAATCTATACTTGGGATCAGGGATGGTCTGGTACTGGTTGCGGTTGGCCCCCGATTCCCAATCGGCTAATCTGAAACAGGGTTTGAACGATTTGCAAGTCATGTTGCGGTTGGCCCCCGATTCCCAATCGGCTAATCTATTTCGACGACGGCTGTGTGGCGCAAGTGAGTTGCGGTTGGCCCCCGATTCCCAATCGGCTAATCTGCCGCTGTTGAACTCGAACTCGAAATTGTCGTTGCGGTTGGCCCCCGATTCCCAATCGGCTAATCTGCGTTGTTGGGTTTCAACCTCTTCCGGCACGTTGCGGTTGGCCCCCGATTCCCAATCGGCTAATCTTCGCTGACCTGCCGACATTTGGCGCCGATTGTTGCGGTTGGCCCCCGATTCCCAATCGGCTAATCTGGGTCCGGTCGTCAAGAACCGGGGAGTCCAGTTGCGGTTGGCCCCCGATTCCCAATCGGCTAATCTTGCGTTTCCAGACTTCGAGTTCCTCACCCTGTTGCGGTTGGCCCCCGATTCCCAATCGGCTAATCTGGATTCATTGTTGTCCGTGGCAGTCACGCCGTTGCGGTTGGCCCCCGATTCCCAATCGGCTAATCTTCCGGAAGTCAGCGCGTCAAATCCAGGAGTGTTGCGGTTGGCCCCCGATTCCCAATCGGCTAATCTTACGCCGGCCGAGTCAAGACATCAGGCCTGGTTGCGGTTGGCCCCCGATTCCCAATCGGCTAATCTTACGGAAGTCAGCGCTTCATATCCCGGATTGTTGCGGTTGGCCCCCGATTCCCAATCGGCTAATCTTATGCGCGGCAGATCAAGGAACTGCGCACTGTTGCGGTTGGCCCCCGATTCCCAATCGGCTAATCTCACTATGCCGATTGGCCACGACTAGCCATCGTTGCGGTTGGCCCCCGATTCCCAATCGGCTAATCTTCACTTCAAGCTGTTAATCATGCTTTGCGAGTTGCGGTTGGCCCCCGATTCCCAATCGGCTAATCTAAGGATGCACACGCGGGTGTTCAACATTCGGTTGCGGTTGGCCCCCGATTCCCAATCGGCTAATCTAGAGCAGCAGAATGACCACGACTGGAGCGCGTTGCGGTTGGCCCCCGATTCCCAATCGGCTAATCTGCGGCCAATCAAGCGACAGCTTACGTGATAGTTGCGGTTGGCCCCCGATTCCCAATCGGCTAATCTCTTGATCTGATGCGCCGCGTCGCTGAAGTAGTTGCGGTTGGCCCCCGATTCCCAATCGGCTAATCTAGCGACGCGGCGAAATCCGCGTCGATCTCGTTGCGGTTGGCCCCCGATTCCCAATCGGCTAATCTAGATACCTTGATAACGCCATGGAAACATGGCGTTTTTCTTTGCTTGGACGGGACAAAACGGTTACCGAGGCGTCAAAACAGCACGAACTGCGACGGGTTTTCGTTGGCGGGTTCACGTTTCCTTCCCCTGAAGCACTCCATGTTTCCGTACTGCTTGTCGGTGAAATAAAGCACGTTCACCTCACCGGCTTCGGGCAGCGCCTCGCGGATGTGCTTGGTGTGGGTCTCCGCCTGCTCCTTGCCAGCGCAGAAGCGCACATAGACGGAATACTGGCTCATCTCGAAACCCTGGTCCAACAGGAAGTTGCGGAATTTCGTCGCCGCCTTGCGTTCGGATTTGGTCATCACCGGCAGGTCGAACATGACCATCATCCACATGAGCCGATACCCCGACAGCGCCATTACCTAGCTCGTCCCCGCATGGGCCGGGGACCGGGCCAAGTCGAGAGGCAGCGGCTCCAATGGCAAATCCAGCTTGGCCTCGCCGGTTTGGTAGGCGATCGCCAGCGATGTGGCCAGCCGCTGCAAACAGGTGCCGACGGGGGTAATCCCCTGAGCGGTCGCCATATCCATGATCAGGAAACTGGCTATCTCCCGTTTAGCCTCGGGTGTGACCTCATCCACACCCTCGGCCAGAAGGCGCACGACCAGCAAATCGGCGACTGAACGGAAGGGTTCCATCAAATCGTCCACCAGACACATGGGATTGGTCGGGCCGTGGTGGTGGATGCCCAAGGAGGGATGCAGCCCAGCGGCGACCACGGCTCGCGCCGTGCCAGCGCGCAACACGGTGTAGGCGTAGTTGAGAAGACCGTTGACGCCGCCCGACTTGGGATCGCGGCGGAAATCGTCGCCCATGACCAGGGGCCAGTAGCGCCGCGCGGCCTGCGCCTCCACATTCTCCGGGTCGCCGGACTTGACCTTGCGGGCGAGAAGCCGGAACCCGCTGTTGGGTTGGCCCAGAGCCCTCAGCACAGCGGCCTGCTGAATGATCTTGGCGCGGACGACGATTTGCCACAGGCGCTTGGCCAACGGCCGGGTGGCGTCCAACTGGGCGGCCATGCGCGCTGATTGGGCGTGGTGGCCGTCAGCTGGCCACAGCCAGGCGGCGGGTCGATGGTTAGCGGTGCAGAGCACCAGCCCGGCGCCACGCTCGGCCAATGCTACCAGCAGGTTGTTGGAATAGGTGAGGCCGTGGGCGTTGGCGATCACTGCGTCGATGTCGTCCAGCGCCACCCGGCCCAATTCCTCGCCGCCGGTCTTGACCACCATGAACCCCCGGTGGACCATGAGATGGTGGCCGTCCTCGGCGATTTCGACGATGCGGCCGGGCATGGGATCACTCCCTGAAACCGGGGTCGCGCACCCGGCCGAGCACGTCCACATGGACCTTGCGGGCCCGCCATTCCTTAAGTCGCGACCATGACGCGAAAGTCCAGCGGAACGGATCTTCGGGGTCCGCGTGCCGTTTTTCGAGGTTCCCGGATTCCAAGTGACCCGCAAGGCGAAGCCGGCCGGCAACCGGCTCCAACCGCACCACGCGCATGATTTCGTCCCCCTTTGGGGAGTCCAGCTTCAGCAAATCACCCCTGCAAATGCGGGCCATCCGCCGTGCCGCGGGATAAGTCTCCTTCCACGGCGGCGCTTCTCCGTTGTGCTGGTTAGCCTCAAACACGGTCACGCCCCAGCCAACCCACTTGCCATCGGGCAGCGCCAGGATGTCCACATGATGGTTGTCGCCGGGGCTGAGGGCCTTGTATAGCTTGCCGGTGCTATCGGCGATCTTGATCGTATGCTGTTCCTTCTTGAGCAGACGTACCCGCCTGATGTCGTGCTTTTCGCCAAAGTCCCGGAGGGCATCCTCCAATTTGGTTCCGTCCGGCGCTGCCTCGACGTGGGCCCGGATTGCCGCACGTAGGTTCCGGTCGCGGATACGGGCGATCTCGTTCTTGTTAAAGGAAGAGAGCGGCTTGCGGTAGACCAGATTGTACCCGTCCTCCGCGCCCGGGTCGGCGACCAGCCCGTAGGCCGTTTCCTCGTGCAGCTTGCCGGCGCGGCCGTGATCCGGGCGGTGGGACACGACGATACCGTTGACCGCAGCCCGTACGTCGTCCCGGAAACTCTCCCACGGTTCCGGCGTGTCGGCCATCAGTCGGTCTCGGTCCTCCTCTTCGCCCCGCGCCGCCTCGCGGCTGATGCGGTTGAGCAGGCCCCGGTCGGTGACCGCTATAACCACCGCATCGACGGCGTGGTGTCGGTGATCTGTGCGGTTTTTGAGATTGGCGTCGGTGGAGAGGATGTCGTTGAGGCCCCACCACCGTCTCAGATTGGCGGTCAGGCGTCCCGGCGCTGCCCAAACCTTGTTCGCGTTGCACACGTGGCACAGGTATTCCCGCGCCACCCGTGCCAAATATTGGGTGTCGATGAGTTGACGGTCGATGAAATCCCGCTCCTCGTTTTCGAAACGGGTCATGGCGTCGACACCGAAGCGCCAGCATTTGTTGCGCGGCATCGCGGCGGCGCGGCCCATGATGGAGTCCCAGTCGTAGATGCGGCCGGCGATGGTGGGGTTGCCGCTGAAGGCTTCGTGGGGCGATTTGTTGCCCTTGGCCCGGTTTGCGTAGCGCATGGCAACAGTGCGGTTTGCCGCCGAGTTATCGAGGGTGCGCGAAAATGGCAGGATGTGATCAATCTCCACGGCGCTGGAGAACAGCTTTTCGATGGAGATCACCTCACCCGTGTAGGGGCAGCGCCGGTCGAGGGGGCCGTCCGGGTTGAGCTCTTCCCAAAGCCGCATGCGCATGCGGTTTTCACCGTTGTCCGCCAGCCCTTGTTCCTTGATCTTTTTGCGGCGCTTTTCGTTGGCCTCGGTATTGTCGGCCTGTTCCTTGCGCACACGGTCCTTCTGCTCCTTGTTCAGCTTGAGTTCGCGGGCGAGCTCGACGACGATCTCGGCGGGTGGCCCGTGGACCTCAATCAGCTTGTTGACCAATCGGCGGGTCTGGTTGAGGCCGATATGCACTGTTGGATTGGCGATGCGTCCGTGGCGGGCCTCCTCTTCATCGGCTGGGTCGCCGGAGCCCATCACATGGCTGGCCAACGCTTCGCCGTAATAAGACAGCTTGTCCAAGATTTCGCCGGGGCGACGGTCGGAATGGTGATAGCCGGCCTCCGCCGCGGCTGCGGCGTAGTCCAGCCCCTGGTCCTCCATGATGGGGACGATACGCGAAATCGCCCGCCGACCAAGGTGGCAGTGGCCCTGGGGCAGACGGGCTCGGGCGAGTCGTGCCGCCTCGTCTTTGTCGAATTTGTGCTCGGTCATCAGCCATTTCATCAGCATCGCCTCGTCGGGATCGGCCAGCAGGCGCTCGACGATGGCGGACTGGGTCTCGAAGTTCAGCTTGCGCCAGCCCTTGTCCAGGACCTTCTTGGCGTCGAGCACTGCGGCGGTCTCGTCACCCTTCAGGTCCTTTCGGTTAGGGGCTTCCAGGTTGAACCGTTCATCGGCGCCGAGATTGATGGACGTCTTCATCGCCTTGAACGTGGGCTTTTTCTTGGCCAGAAGCTGGCCCAGCAGTTTGTTCCGCTCCGCCAAGGTCAGCAGGCGTTCCGACTGGTCGGCGGCCACGATCCGGGTATTGGCGAGTTCCTGCAAGATGCGGAACTTCTGGGCCAGCGGCAGCGCCCAAGGCGCTCGGATTCCGTTTTTGTCTCTGGAGTCCGCCGCCGGGTCGAGGGCGCATTTGCCGGGTACCTGCGGCCGGAGCGGCCGTTGCCGGAAGATGATAGTGCGGATTTCGTCTCGTGCGTCGTCAGTGAGCGCCTCATTGTGCACGGTCTGTGCCGCCCACAGGGTGTCGAATTCGTCCTCCATCATAGTCCGTTGGGGGTAGACGTCATATTCCGCCTTGGCGCCGGTGCCCTTCAGTCGCGCCCGGACGCCAGCGCGCTCCCGGTGACGCCGGTGCAGAAATTCGCCGAGGGTGCGGGCGTTCTCGTTTTCCATCAAGCTGGCGAGCCGCGTGCCCGCCGATTTCACTTTGCCGGATTCATCGTCGTTGCCGGCGTCGCTAATGCGGTTGGACCGGAAGCCGCGCCGCTGGGCGAGATGGAAGAGTGCACGGCCTAGTTCGTGGGGCGCAAGCGCTTTGTCGAGACCGCGCGCTCGGAGTTCGTAGGGATTGAGCGTCTCCAACGCCTTGCGTGCGTCCTTCTCGTTAGGCATGAGGCCGTGGTGGACGAGGGCTTTCATCAGGTCTTTGCGGCGCAGCTTGTAACGGCCCCGGTTGCGCCGCGCGCCCCGTGCCACCCGTCGGTCGGTAGCAAGTGACGCTCCGCTCTGGGGATCGCGGCCGTCGGTGAAGATGCGGACGCCGCAGTCGCGGACGCCCGTGGGCTTACCGTCGGCGTCCAGGTCAAGGACGCACCAGCCGATGGAGTTGGTGCCTAAATCCAGTCCTAGGCGATAGGCCACGATCTTTCTCCCTGCGATGCCCATGAAGGGATGGGACGGGATTTTGGACATCCTGCCCCATTTCCCAAATTTATCATGATAATGGCCCGTACTACAGCGGTCGGCGAATCGAAGTCAAGTGGAAAATTCTCTTACCTACATTCCATAATTGACAATACCAATTCAACTTGCTATCACTACTCTCTCGCCTCAATTCGCCGAGTTTCATTAACTCAGAGAATGTAGGTGAGTTGCGATTGGCCTACTTAGGAAACAGTAATGATCAATTCTGCTGTTGATTCTATCCCCGTTTGTGATAGCATAGTCTTACGGGTGGATAATCATTGCGTTATGCGCAGTGAAATAGCCGATTGGGAATCGTGGGCCTCCCGTTAACAAGGCTTTTTAAGCCACAAAATTAAAGGGTGGGCTCCGGCCCGCCCTTTTTCATGCCTCTCTGATAGACGGGAGGCTGAGCAGGCAAGAGAGTAGGTATAGATAGAAACTGCAGTCCTTGCTTAAT
>JAPOSK010000230.1 GCA_026709725.1 Paracoccaceae bacterium
TGTTCACCTTGTCGCTGTCCCGCCTGCTCGACTTCAAGGTTCGCTATGCCTACCGCACGCAGGACCTGAATGCCCGTGCGGGCAGCGACTACGAGGCGGCTGAGGGGTATGTCGTGCTTGAGGCGGGAGTCCTCGGTACGGATGTCCGGGTCCGAACCTACACCGACAGCATTGCCGACGGCACCGAGAACTTCAACCTTGTCCTGTCAGACCCGGAGACCCACGGCTACGGCATGGTCTGGGGCCAGTACCGATGGACTGACCGCTGGATTGTCTCCGGCCTTCCTACGCAGGCAACATTTCAGGGTTGGATCCGGAACACCGACACCGGCCCAACGAAGCGGTAGTCCTCATCGAACACCCTTTATCCGGGTTGGGCCGGTGCGCGGTGAGTAGCAAGGCTCACCGCTAGGCGTCTGGGCTCCGCAGTGGTTTGGATTTCAAACTGAGCCACTGCCCCCACTTTGAATCTTTGCCCTCATGACGCCATCAGAGGTGAGGAATGCCGTTCAGTGATTGCCGCGAGAGGAGGGGTGCCAACGGTCGATGCCCCCAATTTGCGTCTGCCGGAGAACTCAATTTTTGTTATGCTGGCACCCAAAGAATCTGGCACTTGCGCGTCAGACCGTAAAGTCAAGGACAAAAATATCATCCGGACCTTCAGCCAGCAGGGCGATGATATGCCTCCCGATTGCCTGGTGGGTGGGGTCGGCGAGATAGGCATCCCGTACAGCCGTGTCGCGAAAGTCAAACCAGAAGAGATCGCGATAGCCACGGACCAGCGCGTCTTCAACACTCACATTTGACCGGACCTGGAAGTCGAGGATACCATCAATATGTTGATCAAGAGCGGCCAATTCCCGATAGAGCGACTCCTTGACGGTTTGCGGCGTGTCCGGCTTGAACCGCAGGGCAACAAGATGGCGGATCATTTTTCTTTTTCTCGCCGGTTTTGTCGCCAGACGACCAGACCTTCAGCAAGATCATCCGAGGCTGCGGCAATTGTGCCGGCGAGACTATCGATGACCCTGTCAACCTCCTCCCCCTCGGCAGCATTGATCATGAGCTTGACCAATTCACGGGATCGGGGTGACAGGGACTGAATCCTGTCCGCCAGGGATTGTGCGGTTGCCATTGCCTGACCTGTGTCGACCACCCGGTCCACAAGACCGAGATCGCAGGCCTCCCTGGCGGAAAACACCTCTCCGAGGAGAGCCATGCGCCGGATGACCTGGGAGCCAAAACGGCGAACCGTGCGCTGTGTGCCGGACCAGCCGGGAACAATACCGAGGGATGGTTCGGGCTGACCGATCCGGACATGTTCTTCGGCAATGCGGAAGTCGGCACAGGCAGCGAGTTCAAGACCGCCCCCAAACACATGCCCGCTGAGGAGGGCGATGACGGGTTGACGCAGCCGGGCAAGAGCATCAAATGCCCGATGGCCATTGGCGATCCAGTGGCGGCCAAACGCCTCCGGCTGGAGCTGACTCCATGCATCAATATCACCGCCGGCACAGAATGTTCCTCCTTCGGAGGAGAGCAGGACAAGGGACGCATTGCCCGCATTGATATCCCTGCATGCAGTGTGGAGGGATTCGATCATTGGACCGTTGAGAGCATTGCGCTTCTCCGCTCGATTCAGGCAGAGATGCACAATGCCGTTTTCGGTTGTGCAGGTTATGTGCCCAGACATCGCTCAAGGCCGATTGGTTCTGGATAGAACAGTCTGGGGTCCATGGGCTTGATATCCGGGGAGATGGCAAGCGTTCCCGCAGTTCTGGCAAGGATGTCACGCTCTGGATCAATGCCCGGTGCAATCTCCGTGACAGTCAGGGTGCCGTCCACCAGCTTGATGACACACCGTTCGGTTACGAATGTGACCTCCTGGCCCGATGCGTGTGCACGCCTGCCGGAAAATGAGACCTGATTGACCGCGTTGACCAGTTTGGCCGTATGCCCTTCCCTGTCGATGACAAGATGTCCACCATCGATTCGCATTCTGGCACCAGCATTGAATGTCCCCGAGAAGATAATGCGCCGGGCCCTTGCCGTGATATCAATGAACCCGCCGGCTCCAGCCGTTCGATGCGGTGTGGATGGCAATCGGGAGACATTGACGGATCCATCACTGCCAATTTCAAGAAATGACAGCAGCGCACAGTCAAATCCGCCAGCCTGGAAGTAGGTAAACTGTTCGGGGGACGCGATGAAGGCTTCCGCATTCGCTGTGCATCCAAATTTGAAACCGGAAAGGGGTATCCCGCCGATGCCGCCCTGCTCAATCACCCAGGTGACAGCACCATGCAGATCTTCCTCAAGAAAGATCCGTGGCACATTGGCAGAGACCCCAAAACCGATATTCACCACCCAGCCGCGCTTCAGGAACTGGGCAACACGACGGGCAATGATCTTCTGGACCCCGAATTCCGGCAGAGTGAAACTGTCAAGCGGTCGGATCAACTCGCCGGAAATAGCAGGGTCATAGAGCGTTTCGGTTGTCTGGAGCATGTCCGGCGCCACAACAACAGCATCAATAAGGATTCCCGGTATGCGGACATCATGCGGCCTGATTGTGCCATCTTTGGCAAGATGACGAACCTGGGCAATAACCCTGCCGCCCGTGTTGTGTGCGGCCAGTGCCATTTCCATGGCACCCAGATAGGCTCCCTCTGACTTGAAACTGAGGTTGCCCCGCTGGTCAGCGACTGTCGCCCGGATGATGGCCACATCGGGTTTGAGGGCGGGAAAATAGAGCCAGTCGTCTCCATCGAAGGTTTCCCGGCGGACGATGGGTGCCCCGCGGGCAGCATCATTCATGGCACCGCCTTCCAGGGCAGGGTCAACAAAGGTCTCAAGGCCAACTTTGGTCAGGACACCCGGCCGCAGGCCGGCGCCCTCACGCAGCATATCGAAAATGATGCCGGAGGGCAGGTTGTAGGCTCTGACATCGTTGGCGATGATTCTCTGCCAGATTAAGGGCGGTTCGGCATGGGTCGGGCCCGATGGATAACTGCCGCCAATAATTGTGCCGATGCACCCGGGCATCGCAATATGATCAACGCCCTTCGTGCCAAACATATCACCTGCGGCAATTGGGTGAATCATTGTAAGATTGCCAGGCGATCGGGTTCTGGAGTGTCGCTCCCCCAAGGCCGCGAGCACGGAGTCGGGACAGCACAGGCCGCTGGATGAATTGACCGCAACAACAGCATTATCGGCAATGCCCTGAACAGCTTCCATTGCTGTTGTTACCTTCGACACAAGCCCATCCCCCACAATGGTTGGAAAACAAGTAACCAATCAGTTATAATTATGCCCATGGAATGCAGAGGGTTCAAGTCAAATCGGAAAATCCTGATTTTGATCGGCAACGAAAGACCTGAACCGATGCTATGCACCGGATTGATCACGGGGATGCGAGGATATGGTGACTGTATACTTTATGAGAAATTATCAACGGGCATTCGGGACGTTTCCCTTGACGGGCAAGAGCGCCGCTGAGGCAGTGGAAGCGGCTGCCGCCGTTGGCTACCGTGCCTTCGATACGGCCCAGATGTATCAGAACGAGGATGATGTGGGTGCGGCACTGGCCGCCACAGGAATCGCCCGGAAGGATCTGTGCATAACGACCAAGGTTCATCCCGACAACTTCCGTGCTGAAAAATTCATGATGTCGGTCGAAGCCAGTCTCAAGGCCCTTCGGACCGACTTCGTCGATGTTCTGCTTCTGCACTGGCCGCCGGCGGATGGTGATATCGCGCCCTCGCTGCAACTCCTTGAGGATGCACACAAGCGGGGTCTGGCTGCTTCAATCGGTGTTTCAAATTACACTGTTGCCATGCTTGAGGCGGCTGCAAAAATTATTGAAACGCCAATCATCACCAATCAGGTTGAGTTTCATCCATTGCTTGACCAGAGTGTGCTTCTGGCGGGAGCCAGCCGGGTCGGAATTCCGCTCTCAGCCTATTCAACCGTTGCGCGCGGTGAAGTCTTCAAGCATCCGGAATTCGCCGAAATCGGTGCATCCTATGGCAAATCGGCCGGTCAGGTCGTTCTGCGCTGGATCCTGCAGAAAGGAGTCAGCGTCAACACCATGTCGACCAGGACGCACAATATGCATGCCAATTACGACATAATGGATTTTGCCCTCAGCCATGTCGATATGGCGCGCATTGATGCACTGACGCACACCAATTACCGGATTGTCACAAAGGACCTTGTCCCCTGGGCTCCTGAATGGGACTGATCGTCGCCGAATGGAGCTGATCGCCGATTTGGTCGGGCGGGACCACGATTCGTCATCACTGCAAACTCAACGCAATCCTGATCGTCGGCGCGCCGGGTCAACTGTTACCCTGAAGGTTTCAGCCTCCCGGTGAAGGCTTCCCGGGCACCAGTCAACACTTGCGCGGATTGATCCCTGCATGGGCCTCGGCGACACCGGGCCGGATTGTCCTGCCCCCGGGCAGTTGAAATTCGACTGCATCAGGAATCCGAATCCCGGCTCATGCCGAACGCCGGGAGCATGGAAGCAATGGCCTTCACCTCCAGTCATTGCGAGCTCCGGGGTGAATGCCCCGCTCCGGGAGGAGTCGCCTGATCTGTCCGCATGCGGCCTGTAGTTGCTGTGCCGATTCGTGGGAATGGCGTCATTGCAGTGATTCGGTGATCTTTGAGCGTTTGTCATAACCCCCGGATCATGTCGCTGGCCTTTTCCGCAATCATGACGGTGGCGGCGTTGGTGTTGGATCCAATGAGGCTCGGCATGATCGAGCAGTCGCAGATCCGGAGACCCTCAAGACCCCGGACCCGGCATGCGGGATCGACGACGGCGAAATCATCAATGCCCATCTTGCAGGTGCAGGTGGGATGATAGGAGGTGCGACCGTATTGCCGTGCATAGGCTTCGAGATCGGACCGGCTCCGGATGCTCTCGTCCGGAAAGTGCAGCCGGCGAATGTGCTTCCTCAGGGATTTCCGGGCAAAGATCTCCCGGCTGATCCTGACCCCCTCGACCGAGATCCTGAGATCGTCGGGGTGGCCGAGAAAATTGGGATCGATCAGGGGCGGATCCTCCGGATCGGCGGAGCGGAGCCGCACGGTTCCCCGGGCCCTGGGTCGAAGCGTGTAGGAATTCAGGGTGATGCCCGAGGATCCCCGGGGAACGCCCGGCACGCCGGCCTCGGCACCGGCACCGGCGAGGAAATGAAACTGCAGATCCGGATTGGTGGCGGCCGCGTCGGCAAACCAGAAGGCACCACCCTCGACGACATTCGATGTGACCGGTCCCGACTTGAAGAGGGTGTACTGCACACCGGCAAGGGCCGCGCGGTACCAGGTGTTGTACTTGTCAAGGCTGTAGTGGCCGGTGAGTTCGGCCACGATGTCGATGCCGAAGTGGTCGTTCAGATTCTCTCCAACCCCGGGCAGGTCATGCACGACACCGATGCCGTGGGCGGTGAGATGATCGGCGGGCCCGACACCCGACAGCATCATGAGTTTCGGCGTGCCGATTGCGCCGGCGGCAACCAGGACTTCGCTTGCCGCCTCGACGCTGTGCCGGGTACCCTTGTGAATGTAGTCAATGCTCCGGGCCCGGTCACCCCTGATGATGATCCGATGGACCGCGGCGCGGGTGATGACGGTGAGATTGGGCCGCCCGAGGGCAGGTTTCAGGAACCCCGTGGCGGCCGAACAGCGCCGGGCGTTGCGGACGGTGACCTGGTAGACGCCGCATCCGGCCTGCGTGTGGCCATTGAAATCGGGATTGTAGGGCATGCCGAGTTCCTGACAGGCCCGAACGAAGGCCAGCGTCATGGGCTGGGGATCCCGAAGATTGGAGACGCCGAGACCCCCGTCGGTCCCGTGCCAGTCATCGGCCAGAATCGTGTTGCCCTCCGAGCGCAGGAAATAGGGCTGGATTTCCCTGAATGACCAGCCGCTGCACCCTTCGTCACTGGCCCAGCGGTCATAGTCGGCCGGGATGCCGCGGGTGAAGACTTCGGCATTGATCGAGGATCCGCCTCCGATGACCCGGGCCTGGGCGTACGGGATCTCGCGGTTGTTGGCATGGGTCTGTGGCGTGGTTGCATAGCCCCAGATATGCCGCCCTGCAGTCATCTTGGCAAAGCCGATCGGCATGTGGATCATGGGATGACGATCCATGCCGCCCGCCTCAAGGAGCAGAATGCGCGCCGCCGGATCCTCGCTCAGCCGGTTGGCGAGAACACAACCCGCGGTGCCGCCACCCACGATGACATAATCGTAACCCTTTGCCGGCATGTCAGGGGATCCAGGGTGTCCGTTGGCCAATCTCGATATGGATCGACTTGACCTGCGTGTACTCCTCGACGCCATAGATTCCGGCTTCACGCCCCCAGCCCGATTGCTTGAAGCCGCCAATGGGCAATTCCG
>JAPOSK010000047.1 GCA_026709725.1 Paracoccaceae bacterium
GAAAGGGAACCGGACAGGAAAAAACTGACTGTTCTCGGGACAACTCCCCAACCGGTGGTCGATGGTGCCACGGTCGAGGCTGTTGGGGAGATGACAAGGAACAAGGAGTATGGCTGGCAGTTCAGGGCGCGCACGATTCGAGTCAGGATGCCGGTGCGGGGTCGGGACATCGAACGCTTCCTGGCATCAGGATCCGTGCCGGGTATCGGCAAGAAATTCGCCGGGCGCATCATCGATACATTTGGCGACAAAACCTTCGAGATCATTGAAAGGGAGCCGGAAAGGCTGCGTGAGGTGCCCGGCATCGGGCGGAGGAAATGTGATCAGATTCTCACAGCCCTGGGATCTCTCAAGGCGGATCGCCAGACACTCGCATTCCTCTATGGGGCCGGGCTTCCAAATTCCCTTGTCACGCGGATCTACAAGGAATACGGCAATGAGTCTGCAGCACGAATCACCGCCAATCCGTACACGCTCGCGAGAGAGTTCTGGGGTGTCGGATTCAAGACCGTCGACAGCATTGCCCGGGAAATTGGTATTGCGTCAGATGATATCCGGCGTATCCGTGCCGGTATCAATTTTGTCCTGCTTGCTGCCACCAAGGAGGGGAATTGCGGTCTGGCCAACAGGGATTTGCGGGATCGCGCCCAAAACATGCTGGCTGTACCCCCAGACATCATTGATCAGGCGATTGAGGATGCAATCCGGGATGGATCACTGATCCAGGACGAGTACAATGGTGTCGAAACGCTCTTCCTGCGCCGGTATCACACGGTTGAGACCCGGATCAGTGCCCATATCGCCAAACGGTCCGACCGACCGACCGGTCGGCCTTCGCAAGAGGTCGATGCGGCAATTGCGGAAGAGGCGCACACACTGGGGATCACACTGTCTGCCGAGCAGCGATCCGCGGTCCGGGCCGCAGTCATAACAGGTCTGGTTGTCATCACAGGCGGGCCCGGTGTTGGCAAGACCACCATCGTCCGCATTATCACACGCATACTCGGCAAGAGCGGGCGGACCATCGGTCTTTGTGCACCAACCGGGATGGCTGCGAAAAAACTGGCACTCTCAACGGGGCTTGAGGCAGCAACCATCCATCGGATGCTGGGCTATGATCCGGGAGCCGGCAACTTTGTTCATGACCGCAACAATCATCTCGAACATGAAACCCTCATCGTGGATGAATCATCCATGATTGATGTCAATCTGATGGTGTCCCTGCTCGATGCGATCAGACCGGATGCATCGCTGGTCCTCATCGGGGATGTTGATCAGCTTCCATCGATCGGTCCGGGCAACATTCTGGCTGACCTCATCGATTCCGGTTCAGTCCCTGTTGTGCGCCTGACGGAAATCTATCGTCAGGCGGCTGGCAGTGCAATCGTGCACAACGCGATGATGATCCGCAAGGGCATTGTGCCTGAATGGATCAATGCCGGTGAGAGTGATTTCTACTTTGTCTCAAGCCAGGATCCGGATCAATGTCAGGACCTGATCAGGACAATGGTGACCCGCCGCATTCCTGACCGATTCGGTCTCAGTTCCACACGGGATGTGCAGGTCATATCGCCGATGCGAAACGGACCGGTTGGTGTCAACAGCCTGAATGTGATGCTGCGGGAGCTGCTCGTCGCCAACGCCGAAGGCACCATGCCCGGTCCTGAGACGGCTTTTGTCGTGGGCGACAAGGTCATGCAGACCGACAATGATTATGAGCGCGATGTCTTCAATGGCGACATCGGCTATGTCACTGCGATTGATTCCGGATCGCGCGCTGTCACGGTCCGTTTCGAGAACCGGCATGTGGAGTACAGTCCGGCGGCGGCCTCCTCGCTCGAACTGGCCTTTGCCATCACCATCCACAAGAGCCAGGGGTCAGAGTATCCGGCCGTCATCATTCCGCTCATGACCATGCACCGCATCATGCTGACCCGGCGACTCATCTACACTGCGGTTACCCGTGGCCGACAGCTCGTTGTCCGTGTCGGCCAACCCGAAGCCCTGCAGATTGCCGTTCATAATGTCCCAATCGGCGAAGGACGAACCACCAGCCGACGCCGTGTGACCCGCCTCCGTTCATTGCTTGCGAACGAGGGGTCCAGTGAAATAAAATCGCCGTGAAAAATCATTGAGACCCCGCGTCCGGTCAAGGGTGCAATGGCAGCGGTCCCCGGTGTCACGCACCAGAGAACACCCGGAATCCTGAAGGGCATGGGTCGCATCTCGCCGGAGATGGCGTTCTGCCTGACGGCGGCGGTTTCAACCGCCAACCACTGCCCTCATTTGCGGATGTCTCCGGACCCGCCAGCGTTTATCATCACATGTGACACATCCGGCGGTGAAGTCCTGCTCCGCCTGATGTGATTATCAGGGGCCTGTGCCCTGGCCCGGGATACCTTTTTTCCGGATGGGTGCTGGTCTTATGCATCATTCCGCATCCGCTCATTGAGGCAAGCGACCCGTCACTGCCAAACGAACGAAGTTTGGACGGTGATGTTGACGCTGTCGAAAACCGCTTCGCTGTCCATGGTCGGGACGGGTATTCCCGCCTCACCCTGACGCGAGCACTTCTGGAATCGAGTGTATCGACGGCTGTGCCAGACTGACGGTTCGTGATCCCGCATGAAGCGAATCTCTGCCGCTGTATGCACCAAAGGTTGAAACGCCAGCGGGCAGGTCTACATTGCAGGCTGTGCCTGGGAGGTCAGAAAATACGATGTCAATACTTGAAGCCAGGGACCTGACCAAGATCTACAGTACGGGATTCACAGCTCTCAATTCTGTCAATCTTGAGATCAGGGAAGGGGAGGTCATGGCTCTCCTCGGCCCGAATGGTGCAGGCAAGACCACCCTGATCTCAATAATCTGTGGTATCACTGAGGCCACTGCTGGAACGGTTCTGGTCGGTGGTCATGATAATGTCACCAGTGCCATGCAGGCCCGGCAGCTTATCGGTCTTGTGCCCCAGGAAATCACCCTTGAGCCTTTTGAGAAGGTCATTGACACCATGCGTTTCTCGCGGGGTCTCTTCGGGATGCGGTCGAATGACGCCCATCTTGACAGACTGCTTGATAAACTCTCGCTCACCGATAAGCGCGAGAGCCGTGTCCACACCCTGTCGGGCGGCATGCGGCGGCGGGTTCTGATTGCCAAGGCTCTCAGTCATGAGCCGCGTATCCTGTTCCTGGATGAGCCAACGGCGGGCGTTGATGTCGAGTTGCGTAATGCGATGTGGCAGACTGTCTCCGAGTTGAAGGACGATGGGGTCACGATCATCCTGACCACCCATTACATTGTTGAGGCTGAAGCAATCGCTGATCGGGTTGCGATTATCAACAAGGGCGAGATCAGGATTGTTGAGGACAAGCAGGAGCTGATGGCCCGCATGGGCGAAAAGCAGATCACAATCGAGCTTGCTGATGCGATTTCAATGATTCCGGATGTGCTTGCAGAGTACAACCTTGAACTCAGTTCCTGCGGGAGGGAACTGGACTATCGTTACGATGCCCGGGCCAGCCGAACCGGGATCACGACGCTGCTGAATGGCTTGCGGGAGGCCGGCCTGCAGATGACGGATATTCAGACACGCCAGAGCACACTTGAGGAAATCTTCGTCAAGCTCATGCAGGATGACCAATGAATACGAGAGCCATCGTGACCATCTATCGTATGGAAATGGCCCGGTTTTTCCGGACACTGACGCAGAGTTTTGTCTCGCCCGTGCTGTCAACCTCACTCTACTTTGTGGTTTTCGGTGCTGCGATCGGCAGCAAGATCCAGGAAGTTGACGGGGTGGAATACGGGGCATTCATCGTGCCGGGTCTCATGATGCTGACGATCATGACCCAGGCCACATCCAATGCCAGTTTCGGTATCTACTTCCCGAAATTCATCGGAACGATCTATGAGATTCTCTCAGCACCCGTTTCATTCCTCGACGTTACCATCGGCTATGTTGGTGCGGCTGCCACAAAATCACTCTTTATCGGCACCGTCATCCTTGTCACCGCCCGCATGTTTGTCGATTTCTCGATTCAGAACCCTTTCGCCATGCTGGCCTTTCTGATCCTGACCTGTCTGTGTTTTTCCCTCCTTGGATTCATTATCGGCATCTGGGCCAGCAATTTTGAACAGTTGCAACTCATTCCGCTCCTCGTGATCACGCCGTTGGTCTTTCTCGGTGGCACCTTCTATTCAATCAGCATGCTGCCACCACTCTGGCAATCCATTACCCTCTTCAACCCCGTCCTCTACCTCATCTCCGGCTTCCGCTGGTCATTCTATGGTCATGCCGATGTCCCCGTTTCCATCAGTCTCCTTGCAATCAGCGTCTTCACCCTTGTCTGCATGCTCGTGATTCGCTGGATTTTCAAGACCGGATGGCGCATCCGCAGCTGATCACGGTCTCCCCTTCAGGTGTCGCCTCCAGAACGCTTCCATGGACCCTGCCGGGGTGCCTGTGTTTCTCCATGAAGATCCCCACTGGCCTGAGCACCGGGATTGCGGGCTTTCCGACAGGATCCGCATCCACCACCAAGGCAGACTTTCCCGCGACTCCCCGATTGCCGGATGTGCCGTGCAGCAATTTTCATGACAGAAGGAGTGGTCCGGGTCCGTGTATACCCGATTTCGCTTCTGCCCAATGGCTTGCCGCTGTGGAGAGCGGGACTTGCAGACAGGGGAGCACGACACTTCGCCTGACGGATTGCTCGAAAGCGGGCGGTCCCAGGAGATTTTGATGTCAGGACGGAACCCCGGACTTCGCCGCCGCTCCGGTTTGACCCCGAGGCATTGTACCTCGGGACAGGGTTCCATTCTTCCCGCATCGGGTCCCTGAAACAGCCGACCGGCGGCTTCACGGGATAGATGAGGGGCGATCGCTCACCGGTGCGCAGATACGGACATTTCACATCTTCCCATGCCGGGATGGTGGATGGTCGGGGACCGGCGCGGTTCAGGACAGCCAGAGGCCAAGGGTCGTCACAGCGAGACCGAACATCCCAGCGATAGCCAGAAGAAGCCGGGTTTCGCGCTTGGCCATGTCTTCGCGTATCTTGGCAGAATTCGTATCGATCCTGGCCAGACTGGCATCGACACTCGCCTGCATCTTGGCCAGACCGGCATCGACGCCTGCCTGCATCCTGGTCAGACCGGCATCAATCCGTGCTTCCATTGCTGCATTCTCCCCACGAATGGCACTCATCTCACCCGTCAGTCGGGCGATTGCCAGCGCGTTTGTCCGTTCATCGGTCATGGTGATTCATTAGCCTCCATGCCATGTCAGGTCAAGGGGCATTCTGCCTGGGATAGTGCCGTGTTCAGTGCAGCCGATCAGCAAAACACCGTGCGGGGCATGCGTTGTCAACTCCTGTCAGTGCCCCGTCCGGCAGGTTCCATTGCCCGCTCAACGCCGCGCCCGTCTCGTTTTGGCCACCGCTTTCGTTGTCGCGGCAAGCGGCGCACACATTTTCTCGTACAGCATGAAGAGATGCTCGACACGCTCGCGCTCCGAAGCGAATCCCGCCCGCCGATACAGCCTGTCCACCGCACGATCGAGCGTCTGATGAGCCCGGCGAAGGTTCGGTGGCATGAGGTCGGGATCGTAGAGGTCGGCCAGTGTTGCATCCGGATGAGCGGCCCGTGCATCCAGCACCGCTTGGGCGAGCGGCTCCAGCCTCGACAGATCCGCACCCTCCGGTGGGACCGGGAAGGTGTTGTAGACGAGTCCGATTGAGTATCGGTATCGGCTCTCCAGCCGCCCGCCAATATGGCGCAACCACGCCATGTGCATTGCTGACGTCAACAGCGCGAAATCCGACAGTGTTGCGTTCTGCAGAATCCGCACAAGGTTGCTTGGAATCGTCGGTGGCTCCAGCCAGCCGATGGGTACATAATCGCGCCATTCCGAACTGACTTCCGGAATGACCAGGAATGGTGCATTGGGGATCACGTTGACATGGTAAAGCGTCGGTGTTGCGGCGAGATTCTGTGTGGGTATGCTCCTGCTGGCGGCGCGGTAGGCGCGGACGGCGGCAATTCGTTCCCGCACAAGGGGAAGCTGCGCCAGCAGGTCAGGTGGTGCATCATGCAGTGCCAGGATCCATCGCTCGCCGCCGTGGAGGTATTCCCGTGCACCGATGAATGGACGAAGCCATGGCAATGCTCCCGGTTCTGCCTCTAGGAATGCACCGCGTTCTGCCGCATCGAATATGTATCTGCCGCCATCGATGGGCTTGGAGCCGATAATCAATCGGCCCATTCCATTGATGGGCGCACTTTCCTTCCGCACCACCCGATGTGGCTCTGACAGGCCGCCTGCATCGAAGAGGTAGGGTGACAATGTGGCGT
>JAPOSK010000601.1 GCA_026709725.1 Paracoccaceae bacterium
ATACTGATTCTTTTGAACTAATTTAGATTCTGTCAACCAATCGATATAATCCCCAAATAAATGGGGATTATGTAGCAAAGTGCCGAAGCCAAGGGCGGCCTGAAAGCTGCCCCATTCTGATCAACAGGATTTCCCTGACTTCTTCGGTGGTGATCGCCTGTGCGATTTGACCGACACCGTTTTCGGTCCCGGCTTCCTGCCAGTGCGAGTCGGACGGCATTTGTATTTGGCCATTTGGGGCTCCCTTACTTGGGGTGTGATCCCCGTAAGGCTGACTCGGAAATCTGCACGTCCCTGATGATGGATGATCTGCCAAAACCGCATTGCACCCCGATCAGCGATCCGGCGAGAACTCCGCCCCGTTTCCCGAGTGGTTTCGCAGCTGTACCGGTCCGTGTCACCGCCCGGGCCGGTGACGACCGGCTCCGCCTGGTACATGTGGCCTGATTCGGTCGAATCATTCCGGGAGATGGAGATCGTCGGGAGGTGACATGAGAAGTCAGCCATGGGGGAATCACACCCGCCACCTGGATGGCGTTCGGGTCCCAAATGGAGCTGATGGGGGCTGATTGTGACCGCCGGGGCCGGAATGGTCCCTGGGCGGGGTTCATCGCGGTGCCGGTTTTTGGGCGTTTGCGCGAAAAAAGTGGGGTTCTCTGGCAGGCACTATCTATTGGCGTTGCCTTCGCGATTTTCCGATATGTGTTCTGAATTACATTGGAGTTGTATTCGGCGTCACCAAATAACCGAAAGTTCGCATAGGCCCTCACATATCCTTTTCCGATCCCGGAGAGTCTGAATAATTGAGCACCGATGCGATAAGTGGGAGCGGTTGTCGTGCGAGCAGGGATTTCCTGCCGTATGAAAATGCCGCCGGACACCTGACGCAGACCTGTCAGAATAGCCTGGAACCATTGTCGAAATTGACAGAGAAGGACCCTGTCACTGCCTCCGTCGTGGCTGTGTGGAGGAGGATGCATTCCCGGAGCCAGATTGATGGGGCTTGGAAGCGGTGACATGTGGCACCAACCCTTCAAGTCGGGGCATTGATCGAATCACTGGCTCAAGCGGTCGCGGGCAGTCGCAATCGTTCGGAGACCAGCATGCAAGTGAGATGCTGGGGCATGGAGGGGAGGTCAGGTGGGCATCAGTGTGGAGGGCGCACCAATCAGGGCTGTATGACGGAATGGACCCGAGAGATTGTTTTCCGGGAATTCCAGTGATGATGCGGAGGGTGTGATGTCTTCAGGGGGCCGGTTCTTCTGGTGGGCAGACAACACCTGTCCCCCGCATGCTGCAATAGCCTCCGGGGACCTTGGCCAGGTATTGCTGGTGGTAGTCTTCGGCAAGGTAGTAGTCCGGTGCCATCTGGATCTCGGTGGTGATATCACCCAACCCTGCTGCGCGCAGCTGTGCAGCGTATTGAACACGGCTGGCGGTGGCCAGTTGAAGATGGTGCTCGGTCGAACAATAAATCCCTGACCGGTACTGTGTTCCAACATCATTGCCCTGGCGCATGCCCTGGGTGGGATCGTGGCTTTCCCAGAAGACCCTGAGGAGAGACGGGTAGGGGATGACGGCGGGATCAAAAACAATCTGTGTCACTTCATTGTGACCGGTCTGCCCGGTGCACACTTCCTCATAGGTCGGGTTGGGTGTGTGTCCGCCAGTATACCCCACGGATGTAACCCAGACACCCTCCAGCCCCCAGAAGAGACGCTCGACGCCCCAGAAACAGCCCATGCCGAAGAGGGCCTGATCATGGCCGCTGGGGAATGGTCCCTTCAGGGGGTTGCCGTTCACATGATGATGGGCGCTGGTTGCGATGGGAGTGTTGCGACCGGGAAGAGTGTTGCCGGGCTCGGGCATCCGTGCCTTGTTTCTGAGGAACGATAGCATCTCATGATCCTTTTTTTGGCGGTCACTTTCTGTTGTGCCGGCGGCACCATAGCACCATTCCGGTCATGCTGCATGCCCCGGCTGACTGAAGATGGTCTCATGGCCGGGTGCGGGATGGCGCGGAATGAACAAAGCCAGGATCAATGACACCAGGGCCATTGTGGCGGCCAGCATGAAGACGAATTCAGGTGAATTGATCCAGAGATAACCGAGGAGCGCCGGCAGGAAGACAGCAGCAATGTGGTTGATCGTAAAGGCAACGGCTGAGGTGGGCGCGATGTCACCCGGATCAGCGATTTTCTGGAAGTATGTCTTCAGTGCAAAGGCAAGGGCGAAGAAGAGGTGATCAAGAATATAGAGACATGCTGCGAGGAGGGCTCCCCATCCGAAGTAGTAGATGCCACCATAGGCAAGAAAAACCAGTGCAAGACCGGCATACTCAAACACAAGCGCAACACGCTCCCCAAAATACCCGACGGCTTTCCCCATGACGGGAGCGAATACCATGTTGGCAATGAAGTTGATGATAAAAAGTGCAGTGACTTCATGGACGGCGAATCCAAATCGCTCAACCATCATGAACGCGGCAAAGACGACAAAAATCTGCCGACGGGCTCCGGACATGAACTGGAGGGCGTAGTAGAGCCAGTATCGGCGTCGGAGGACCATGCGAACCACTTGCTTGCTGGGCGAGTCAAAGCGCGGGAAGATGACAAAACAGGCAAGGGCCAGGACAATCGTGACACCGCCGGCGACCATATAGATCCCATTGTAATCAATATTGAGCCACCGCCAGGCAAGAATGACGCCAAGATAGGCCAGAAGGGAAAAGAATGATCCGATTGCCACGATCCAGCCGATTGTTTGTGGAGCCTTTCGCTTTTCGATCCACTGCAGCTGCAGGGACTGGTTGACTGTCTCAAAGTAATGGAATCCGATTGAGCTCAGCATCGTCGTGATCAAAAGACCTTCAAATCCAGGGAACCAGGCGACAACAGCGGTTGCGCCGCCGAGAAGGATCAGCGACAAAAGGCAGAGAACCTGTTCACGCAGAAGAACCAGCAGAGCAATGACACCCACCGCCAGAAGCCCGGGGATTTCGCGGACTGTGTGCAACCAGCCGATATCGATCCCATCAAACGCTGCCACCTCAATGACAAAATTGTTCAGAAGGGCGATCCATGTCGCAAAGGAGAGTGGCATGGCGGCGGCCACAACAAAAAGCATGAACAGGGGGCGGCGCCAGAAAGGCAGATTGTCGACATCAGCGATACCAATGGAGCGGTCAGCGGTGGCCATCATCCCCTGCGCTGTGCCCGGTCTCGGCCTGACTGATCGTGATCAGTTTTTGGCGTAGTACTCGACCACGAGATTGGGTTCCATAACCGACTGATACGGAACATCCTGCAACTCCGGGGCCCGGATGAACCGCGCCCTGAGTGCCTTGACATCGACATCAATATAGCTGGGGACTTCGCGTTCCGGCAGTTTGACGGCCATGGTCACCATCGCCAGATCACGTGATCTCTCCCGAATCTGGATTTCGTCCCCCTCCTTGACCCGATAGGACGGAATATTGACCCGTTTTCCGTTGACCATCACATGACCGTGATTCACGAACTGTCGCGCTGAGAATATTGTGGGCACGAACTTGGCGCGATAGACCACCGCATCAAGACGCCGCTCAAGCAAACCGATGAGATTCTGGCTGGTATCACCCTTCATTCGCTCTGCCTCTGCGAATGTTCGCCGAAACTGTTTTTCCGTCAAATCGCCATAGTGACCCTTGAGCATCTGCTTGGCACGCAACTGGATGCCGTAGTCTGACAGTTTTCGTCCCCGGCGCTGGCCGTGCTGGCCCGGACCATACTTGCGAACATTGACCGGTGATTTGGGCCGCCCCCAGATGTTTTCGCCCATGCGGCGGTCAATCTTGTACTTGGCAGTCGTGCGTTTGGTCACGGCTGGTCTCCTTCACGTATCTGAAGGGTGTTGTCCTTTCCCGCTCCATCAGCAGGCGACAGGATTTCTCTTGCGAGAACCACCAACACCAAGGTAACCACATGATCTGTGGAAGGGGTGCCCTATATGCGTGGATCACGTCAATGTCAAACCGATCAGGCAGATGCCATTCCCGACTCACCTGAACACATCCCACCTGGCCTGATCCATATGGTCAAACTCTGCGTCGGTGTCGGATCCGTTGCCGCGCTGGCCAATCTTCAATTTGAGGGTGTGGAGAGCGGACGCTACAGACATCCCGAGCACCGGACCCGCAACAGGCCCCAGCGTTGGCGGGACCTCATCGCAGGGGGATCGATCTACTGGGTTGTCAATGGCGTGATCAGCGTTCGCCAGTCGATCACCGCCATCAATGACATCAGGGGCGCACCAGGCGGAAAGCGGTGCGTTCTCGTCTTCTCGCCAACACTTGTCCTCACCCGTCCTTCTCCGATGCGTCCATTCCAGGGCTGGCGCTATCTCTCTCCTGCTGATGCGCCCGCTGATGTTGGACCCCTTGAACGACTGCCCTGATGACAACGCACGAAAAAACCCGGCCACCACAGGTGGTGGCCGGGCCGGATTGCTGTTGACCGATCAGGCGTCGATCGTGACCTGATCTTTCGCCTTGCCATTCGGTGCACTGCCGTTCGCAATGCTGATCTTGCGCGGCTTGTAGGCCTCGGGAATTTCCCGCTTCAGATCAATGTTGAGCATGCCGTCAACATAGCTGGCTCCGGTGACCTTGACGTGGTCTGCCAGTTGGAACTTCTTGTCAAAGCTCCGCTGGGCAATCCCCTTGTGCAGGTACACCGCTCCGTCCTCATCAGCCTTTTTGCGGGCAGACACAACCAGACTGTTTTCCTTGACTTCGATGTCGAGCTCATCGGTTGAAAATCCGGCTGCGGCAATGGAGATCCGATACTCTTCATCGGAGGACTTGACGATGTTGAAGGGAGGATACGTGTTCTGGGTCGTATCCTTCGTCAGGGCACGGTCAAGCAAGTCAGCAAAGTGATCATACCCGACCGTAGAACGGTAAAGTGGTGACAAATCATAGGTGCGCATAATAACCCTCCTTAAGCGGTCAATGCTGCCCTCCACAATGGACGGGCTTCTGTTGTCCGGAACCTGTATAGGCTTCCGCACACAGGAAATGGTGAGACCAGTGTCAGGTTTCAAGTCCCCTTGCCACGACATTGTGGAAACCGTCCGGTGTTGCAGAATACAACGCGACATCACACAGCGACATCACCCAAAGCCGCGTTCATTACCCATCCTGAAGCCAATCTCGCATCATCAATGACGATGCCGTTGAGGCCGGAATCCGATGTGCAGTATGACACCAACAACACCTGCCGGGACGTATGACCGCGGGCATTACCATGCCATTGATGTCATGCTCCTGCCGGTTGATGGTTTATTGAGGGCCGACACCACCCGGACGGTGATCAGGTGCCCCATGGAGCAAGATGAGCCATGCAGCGCCGTATCGCCATTTTCCTGATCGGCAGTCACATTGTCGTTTCCGGGGCCGTCGCAGCAAGGGAGTTCATGGCTCTCGCACTTTGTATCACGAGAAGCTCAGCAAGTGGTTGTCGGGTCTGACGACCCCGACCATGCGGGAACAGCCCGGATTATATGCCAAAACATTCGCCCAGGATCATTCAACCGAATTGCGACCAGATGCTCCATCTCAATTCAGTCGCGTCTGGCGAAGTCAGACATCGCCCCATACCGATGAAGCCGGTGTGCAGTTCCTGCAAGGGAGGAGATGAATCAGGCCGTTACAAACCCGAAGATCGTCAGGCCGACAATAAACATCCCTGCGGTGGTCAGGACAAGCCGTGTCTCACGCTTTGCAGCATCCACATCCAGCCTGGCGATATCCTCCCGGAGTCCGGACAGTGTGGCGTTCATTCCCGTCTCACGATCAGCCATCGCCGCTTCGCGGTCAGCCATCGCCTCCCGGAGTCCGGACAGTGTGGCATTTATCCCTGTCTCACGATCAGCCATCGCCTCAGAACGCCTGGCCATATCCTCGGCCAGCCGAGCAATGTCGGTGCGATACTCTGCCTGCATTGTTTTCATGCGTTCCTCCAGAATGGCCACTTGCCGTGCAAGTTTCTGAGTGTCTGATGCATCATCCATAACCAGTTGCACAGCCTTTGCCTATCAGGGGTCAAGAGGTCTTTGACCCATATGGGAAGGGTGGTATGAGCATATCAGGCCTCCTTGCCGATTGTAACGTTTGCATAATGGGCCGCATAGACCGATGGTTTTGATTCCGTGCTGGCCCACGCCGTGAGCACTCATCCTGATTGTACAGGGGTTGGATGAACGGAGTGCCCGCTGACAATCCGTTGAACCTTGTTGAATCAGTCAGGGCCATACCATTGTGGGAGATGTCCACACGGAACTGCTGGAGTGTGGCGATTCAGGCA
>JAPOSK010000201.1 GCA_026709725.1 Paracoccaceae bacterium
GGATGCCGCCAGACGTGATGCGGATGCCGCCAAGCGCGACAAGGACAACCAGCGCTGGATTGTTGGATTTGGCATCGCCCAGGTGGTCCTCACCGTCGCAGTCCTCGCTGCGGGTTTTGCGTTCCTCGGCATTCTGATCGGTCTCCCCGCGCCCTGATTCCGACCGGAATGAATCCGCCCCATTGTCCAGACACCTCCACGGGGAGCACGGCGGTGTCAGGTGCCGAACGCCCTGAGGGCATTCCAAGGGCAATGCAGTCGCCGATTTGGAGAGGGAGTTCATGGTCTGTGGCGCCCGGTGGGCCCAGGACAGGCTCATTCCCTCCGCAATGAGGAGGAATCGGTCCATGACATTCGTTGTACGCATCCTCAGATGGGACGGTCAAAGCCTCCGACACCGATCTGCACGGCCGCATTGCCAATGACAGCCGTGGCACGGAACGCGATCCTTCTGCCCGATCCATATCGGGATCATGGCGAAATCAGGTTTCTGCACCCGCCATCGGCAGGGGTGCCAATCCGCGGACGATCAGGAGCAATCTGACGGTTGCTGTCGACCCGGTGGGAGCGACCCGCACACAGGGGAAACCCGGAGGGAAGGCGGCGACATCCGGCGGCGGCCCTGTCTCTGCACAAAAGCCGTTGACTGCAGAGTGGTGCACCAGCGCCCGCATCCCGGAGGGCTGTGTCGGCCCCGGCGGCATCGCCAGCTGCAGGGATGGCGAGAGTGATCTCCAGGGCAGGGTTGTCCTGAACCGCCTCTGGACCGGACCCCGATTCGATGCAGACACGCTGTACTGTACGGTTGTCAATGCCTTCAGGACCACGATGATCCTATGGATGATGACGCTCCACGGACGATCCCCGCGAACAGACATCGCGTAGACGATTGCGGAGGGACGGAGGGGCCTGATCCCCCTATGGCGGACCCGGAACCCTGTCAGCTCCCGATCATGCATGATCGGCCATAACAGCACCGGGCCCGCATAATGCCGGGCCCCGGTCAGTGCTCCGGCGAAACATCGGTCCCCTGTCCCGAATGTTTCGCAGTGCCAACCGCCGGGCCCGTGCCAACCGGCTCCGCCTGGCACGGGCGGCCTGATCCGGTCGAATCAGACCGGGAGCCGGGGCGCGTCGGGAGATGTCATGAAGGGTCAGCCATGGCAGAATCACTCCCACACCGGAAGAATGGATTGCATTTTCCGTTGCAAGAGACATAATCGGGCTCGCAGTGGTCAGGTCGGTCTGATTCGTGTTGGTCGGACTATCGGGTGCCTGTCTGGCGATTGATACGGCGATGCATGCCACAAAACGGGGCGAGTTGGCGGAATGGTTACGCAGCGGACTGCAAATCCGTCCATACCGGTTCGATTCCGGTACTCGCCTCCATATCCATGACTGTCACGAAACCCTCCCCATGACCGTTGAACCCGTCTTCGGGGACGCCCCGCCGGTCACCATCGGCACCAGGATGCAATGACCCGCCTCTGGCGACCTTCACCTGAGCACCAGCGTGCAACCCAGCTTGCCCGATTCATGGAACGGGTTGATGTTGGCGTGACCGGTGATGGATATGATTATGACGCCCTCTGGCTGTATTCGGTGACGGAATCAGAGGCGTTCTGGTCACAAGCCTGGGATGCGCTTGGCATCATTGGCGAGAAGGGAGACCGGGTTCTGGAGTGCGGGGACGGGCTCGAGTCCAGTCGGTTTTTTCCAGATGCCAGACTGAATTTTGCCGCAAATCTTCTCAAGCGCCGCGATGATGCCTGTGCAATTGACTTCTATGGTGAAGACGGGACCCGGCGCTCCCTGACATTCCGGGAACTCCGACAGGATGTTGCCCGCCTGCAATCGGCTCTGGCCGCTGACGGTGTTGGGGTTGGTGATCGCGTTGCTGCTGTCGTCGCCAATGTTCCCGAAGCCGTTGTCGCCATGCTGGCTGTGACCAGCCTCGGGGCCGTCTGGTCGTCCTGTTCACCGGATTTTGGTGTCAATGGCATTCTGGACAGGTTCAGCCAGATTGCGCCCAGCGTTCTTTTCACCATGGATGGATACCGCTATGGCGGACGGTGGTTCGACACCGGAAGCACCGGTTCCGATGTGGCTGCCGCGCTCCCGGCTCTGCGGCGTCATGTCCGCATTTCCTATCAGGGGGTGGATGGACCGCACGATGATTCCGCTCTGTCATACAACGCTTATCTCGACCCGCATGAGCAGGCGGAACCGAAGGTCTCGCCGATTGATTTCAATGAGCCGCTTGTGATTCTGTTCTCCTCCGGGACGACGGGTCCGCCCAAATGCATTGTCCATTCTGCCGGTGGGGTCCTGCTGCAGCATGCCAAGGAACACCGGTTGCATGGTGATATCCGAAGCAACGATCGAATGTGCTACTTCACCACCGCCGGCTGGATGATGTGGAACTGGATGGTGTCGGCTCTGCAGGCCGATGCATCGCTCATCCTTTTTGATGGCATGCCAATGACACCGTCTGCCGACCGTCTGCCGACCCTGATTGCTGACACAGATGTGACCCATTTCGGTGCTTCGGCCCGCTATTTTTCTGCGGCATCCAAGGCAGGAGTCGCTCCAGCCGAAAGCCGCCCCCTTGCCCATCTCAGAACCGTTTATTCGACCGGATCACCGCTGGCTCCGGATACATTTGATTATCTCTACAAATCCTGGAAATCGGATCTCTGTGTGGCCTCGATTGCAGGAGGAACGGATATTCTCGGCTGTTTTGTCGGACCAAGCCCGATCAGCCCGGTTTATCGGGGCCAGTGTCAGAAACGGCTTCTGGGCATGGATGTCCAGGTTTATGATACGACGGGGAAGCCGTTGTCAGGAGCAGCCGGTGAGCTGGTTTGCACCAACCCCCATCCTTCAATCCCCATCGGGTTTCTCAATGATTCGGGCGGTCAACGGTTTCATGCAGCCTATTTTGAGCGTTACCCGGGCGTCTGGCATCATGGGGACTGGGTCGAACTCACTCCCGAAGGCGGCATGATCTTCCATGGTCGATCAGATGCAACGCTGAACCCATCCGGAGTTCGAATCGGCACGGCGGAAATCTACCGACCGGTCGAAGCGATGACTGAGATTCTGGAAGCGCTGATGATTGACCATGTTGACGGTGACAGGATGGACATCGTTCTCTTTGTCACGCTTGCTGCCGGGATTCGTCTTGATGCAGCATTGGCACAGACAATCCGTGAGCAAATCAGGAACCACGCGTCTCCTCGTCATGTCCCCCGCCATATTATTGCCGTCCCGGAGATTCCCCGCACCCGATCCGGCAAGATTGTCGAGCTTGCCGTCCGCGATGTCATCCATGGCCGTCCTGTTCGCAATCGCGATGCCCTCGCCAATCCCGAAGCACTCAGTCACTTCAGAAATCTGCCGGACCTCACTCCGCCAGAAACGGACTTCCGATTGTGATCCGGGGGTGACCGCCGCATGGATCATTGCCAATCCCCTTATCTCATACCCCGCCGCGGGATGGCTGATCAGATGCCGGATCCGTCCCGCTGTGACCCGGTGGCACGATCGGGGGGGGGGCGCAATTGCGGCCTGAGTCCGGCTTGAACGGGCGGATTGCGCCCCCGGAGCGGCGTTCGTCTCAATGGTTGCGGCACGGGGTGCACCGGAGCATGCAGATGGGGCGTCAGCCCATGCGGGGCTTGCCATTGACCATGGCCATGCCAGCGTCAATCACTCCAAGGGCGAATATGTCCGCAAGGATGTCCACGCCAACGGCATCGAATCCTTCCGGTCCATGCTGAAGAGGGTGCACAAGGGCGCGTATGACAGGTTCTCCGGGAAGCATCCCGGGCGGTATGTCACCGACTTCTTCGGTCGCTACACTGTCCGGGAGCGGGACACGCTCAACCGGATGTGCATCCTCGCCCGGGGCATGACCGGCCCCGCTGCCTGCCCCACAGGACACTGATTGCCGACAACGGATTGTGGAGCGGTGCGGATGGAGGCGTCAGGGCATGAGTGCCATACCGCTCAGTTATCCTCAAGACGATCAGTGGCTTCCATTAACCGGAACTTCATTGCCCAGAATTGCCCCATTTTCCTCCTAACAGACTGATATGCAATGACGTCCTGCCTGTCATTGGGCCCCTGAACCTGGATTCTCACTTACATATGAAATCCCTTTGCAATCCCCTTTTTTCGTCTTGACCGGAATGTGGTGCGTCCGCCAGTCTGCCGCATTTGTTCCCTGATTTCTGTCAAGCCACACCCCGGAAAGATCATCAGGGACAGATTTCAAGGCCTTGAATGCGCCCGAACTCAGTTCTTTCAATCTGGCGTATGTCACCTGTCCTCTTCATCGAAGTATTTTCCGTAACGCCCAATTGTTGAATCCGACAACGGAGCTTTGGCGATTTTGCTGACTGCACATCTTCGCGTGTCTTTCGCATACCAGAAAATCAAATCATGAGTCCGCTTGCAGTAATCAGAATTTCTGCGCCCCGCTGGATCAGTGTAACACCACACAGTTTCATTCCGAAACTGCTTCCATCCAAGGATCGCATCCAGACGGCCTTCAAGGAGTGGGGTGCGGTCGGGCCGCAGTGCAGGTGGATGCTTCCGGTCGGTTTCGGGATGCGGTGCATTTCCAGGAGCCGCACCGCCATGAAGCACATGTAGGCACCCATGCCGTCCGAGTGCGCATAGCGGGCCGACTCGATGGCCTCCATCAGGCGGGGATAGTCATCGGTCATCCGGTCGGTGCACATCCCGTTCCCATGACCGGCGATCCTGGAACCTGGCACCGGCGGTCAGACTGTCCGGGGTGGCGTGGAAGTCTCGACCCTTGTTGAGCGGCGGATCGGTGGCAATCAGATCAACCGACTCCGAATTCATCCCCCGCATGACCGCCAGATTGTCGCCGTGGAACAGGGTCCGGTTGGGCCGTTGGCATCGGTTTTTCTTGACTTTCCGCCCGTGATCGGGCATCCTGCCCCCGGTGATAGAGGCTTTTCAAGCATATAATCCCCCTGATCATCAGGACCACAAGCGCAGCTATGCCGATGTCGGTTTTGTCCGGCAGTTCTGAGCGTGCGTGCCCATCGAACCAAGGAGACCTTTCCATGACCCAACGCATCCCCCCAGGCGTTGACTGCAGCCCTCCTCTGCGCCCACAGGGGAATGAACATGATGACACTGCACCCCCGCTCGGCGCCCTCCTGACCGGTCTCGCCCTGACGCTCGCCGCCTGTGGTGGCGGTGAGGCCCCGCCCGTCATCCCCGCTGGCGACATCCGCCATGACTATCGCGTGGATGCTACACTGGCCGGTGGTGTCGTGACGGTGACGGTCCCGCGCACGGGCGGCGGCACCCGCACCCTCGACAGCCGCGAGCATCGGGAAGCCAGCTGGGCGCTCGCCTCCCCGCCACCGGCCCTCGCGGGCTTTGTCTCGCGCGAGTACCTGCTGGTCGAGAACCGCTCGGACGGCAAGACCTTGGTCTTTGCCAATCTCGAACAGAACGACAGCGATGCCACCGACTGGCTGGTGTCCGGCTGGTGGATGCACTTTCCGCGCGGGGCCGCGGCCACCGCCATCGCCGAAGCCTCAGAGCGGGGCCTCTTCTTTGCCGGCCCCGAACTCGATCCGTGGCCGGTCGAGTTGCCTGAGGACGGCACGGCGACCTATCTCGGCGGCGTGGGTGGCATCTACACCTACAGACATGGACCTGCCTCGCCCCATGTCGAGCAACGGGGTGCCACGGAGGTGGCCGAGGTGGGGGCGCTGATGGCCCTGGAGGTCGACTTTGCAGCCGGCACCCTGGCCGGCTGCATCGGCTGTGGCCGCCCGATCACGCCCCAGACCTATTATCTCTATCCGGCGCTGCCCTTCCGGGCCGACCCACCGGTGGCCAGCCCGGCGGGCTACCAGATCGCGCTCGCCGATGGGGTGCTGACCCCCGACGGGGTCTTCCAGAGTGACACACTCATCGTCACCCATGCTACAGATGCCGACCGGATCATGGAGAGTTCGGGTCGCTGGGGCGGGCAGTTCTCCAATGTCCCGGATGCCACCGGCCTGCCCCGGCGGGTTGGGGCCGGGATTGCCCATGCGGACTTTGCCGAAGCCGGCGGCACGGGCCGGCTCGAGTTCGGCTTTGCCGGTCTCATGCCGGTGCCGGACGGGTGAAGGGCCGGACGATTGCCGTGCGGGGTCCTGGAATGTGTATCGTTTGATGCCAAAAAATTGTTGACCGCAGGGTACTTGGTTAAGTCAATGAACAGCTCAACCGCGGCACTGGATGCGTGATGGACAAGTCCCGGTGATCGTG
>JAPOSK010000198.1 GCA_026709725.1 Paracoccaceae bacterium
CCGCCGACACATTCGACCGCGATGGGCGACGAAGCTGGTCCTCCGTGAATTTTGTCGCAGCCCATGACGGCTTCACGCTGGCTGATGCCACACAATTCAACGACAGGCACAATGCGGCCAATCTGGAAAACAACGAAGATGGGCATCATGGAAATTTCAGCGACAACTGCGGCGTCGAGGGCACAACCAGCAATGTGCAGATCCAGACGATGCGCACGCAGCGCGTGCGCAACATGCTTGCGACACTGTTCCTGTCGCAGGGAACACCACTGATCCTGGCTGGTGACGAATTCGGGAACTCGCAGAATGGAAACAACAACGCATATTGTCAGGACAATGAAATCAGCTGGCTCGATTGGGACGGAGCCGATGCGGGTCTTCTGGAATTTGTTGCAGACCTGGCCGCCTTCCGACGCGCACATGCGTCCCTTCGGCAGACGCGCTTTTTGCATGGCACGATCCGGGAAAGCGATGGCCTGCCGGATGTGGAATGGATGAGCTTTCACGGTGAGCCCATACAGTGGCGGGATCCGGCGCTCTCGAATTTCTGCCTGACAATCCGCTGCGCGGCCGAGGCGCCGTCAACACGCACCGACAGCGATGTGGTTTTTGCGGCCTTCAACCGCTCGGATGAGGACCGGAAGGCAAATCTGCCGCCCGTCAGCGCGGGACGCGCCTGGGTGCGGGCGATTGACACCGACCGGTCGCCACAACCCGACGCAGCAACTGCTGAACCGGAATCGGTCCTGATCCGAGCCCGGTCGGTGGCTGCCTTCGTTATTCAAACCACCCCGAACACCGAATGACAGACGACAGGCTGCTGGCACAGGTTGCCGGGATTCACGGGATTTGCCTCAACTACCGTGATATGCAGGGCATCAACCGGGTCGCTTCACCTGACACACTTCGTGCATTGCTCGCCGCCAATGGTGTGGCAGCGAAAAATCGTGCACAATTGCTGGACAGCCTGGCCGCGCACCGCTTCGGTCAAACATGCCGCACAGCCCCGAATGAAATCGTTCTTGAAAGCCGCAAGCCGGCTGTGCTGGGCTTTGGCTCAGCCAGGGAATGGCGGCTCCAGCACGACACGGGAGGCGGCATTGTGGCACATGGTACGGCGACCACAGCTGTCGAGCTTCCTCCGCTGGCATCCGGGGTCTATGTCCTCGAAGCCGTACCGTCGAAAACCCGGGAAGAGATCAGAATCATCACCGCACCGGCGCGGGCGCCCGCCATTGGGGAAATGGGCACCACTGGGGAAGAGGGCGAATGCAGGCGGCTTTGGGGAATGAACCTCGCCCTCTACGGTTTGCGCTCGGAGCGGAATCTGGGGCTGGGGAATTATTCTGACCTGGCAGCAATGTGTCAGACAGGCGGACAGATGGGGGCGGGATTCATCGGTATCAATCCGGTGCATGCAACCGAAATGTCCCACTCCGTCATAAGTCCGTACTCTCCATCACACCGCGGCTTCCTCAACACGGCATATATTGACATCGGTGCAATCCCGGGTCTGCGAACATCGCCTGCAGCACACAGGATCCTCTCGGGTCTGGGCTCTGCCGCCGAAACCCTGCGCTCTGCCCCCATCATCGACTACCCCCTGCATCAGACCATACACCAAGAGGGGCTGGCTTCACTCTATCGCGCGTTCCAGGATGAGGCCGAAGCCGCTGCCCGGAACGCATTCGCTGCATTTCGCCGGGAACGTGGCAACGCGCTGGTTCAGTTTGCCCGTTTTGTCGCCGCCACCCGCCCCGATGCAGCACCGTGTTCAGTGCTCCATGCCCAGGACAGTGATCAATCCCGCCTTGTTCATGAGGAATATGAGATCTGGCTGCAGTGGGTTGCCGATCATCAGTTGAAGGCTGCCCGGATAGGTGCACATGCGAATGGGATGGCACTTGGTCTCTATCTTGATCTCGCAGCAGGTGCCCGCCGGGACGGGGCTGAAAGCTGGTGCAACCGGGACGTGATTGCCCATGATGTTGCCCTGGGCGCGCCCCCCGATCATGTGAACCCGGATGGGCAGAACTGGAATTTGGCTGCCTACGCACCACGCAAGCTTGCATCGCAAAATTACAGACCCCTTCGAAATCTTCTGGCTGCAGCAATGCGTCATGCCGATGTCCTGCGCATTGATCATATCCTTGGCCTGAACCGCAGTTTCTGGATCCCCGACGATGGCAGCCCCGGCGGCTATGTCCATCAGCCCTTCAGGTCACTTCTTGCAATCCTCAAGATTGAAGCCGAACGCGCCCGCACGGTTCTTGTCGGCGAGGATCTCGGACTGGTGCCACAGGGGTTCAGAAAGATGATGAATGACAATGGGCTTTACGGCTATTCGGTCGCCCAGTATGATCGTGACCGGAAGGGCAGGCTCCGATGTCCACAATCAGTGCGCGGGCAGGTTTTATCCTGCTTCTCGACCCATGATACGCCCACGGTCCGCGGCTTTGAGAGGGGTCGGGATATTGACTGGTGGGGAAAACTCGGATGGATTGATGCCAATCGGCAAAGACGGGCAAGAGAGCAGCGCCGAATCGATGTTGATGATTTCCTGTCGTATTGCCAGACCGGCGATTTTTCAACGAGCGTGCATACACTGCTTGCCCGCTCTGGCGCCGCCATGGTGAGCGTTCAGCTCGACGACATCTGCGAGCATGTGGATGCACAGAATCTGCCCGGCACGACTGACGAGCACCTGAACTGGCGACGCAAATACGCCATCACAACGGGCGATCTGCGGAATGATCCACGGATGCGGACAATGAGCACATTGATGAACCGGTATCGGGGCGCATGCCGGGCGCAGGGCACAGGGGGGCCAGGGGATGAATCATGAACCCGTTGCCACGCTGCCCTTCACCGACCAGAAACCCGGCACATCCGGCCTGCGCAGGAAGACCCGCGTCTTCATGCAGCCTCACTACCTGGAGGCATTTGTCCAATCAATCTTTCATGCTATCGGCGGCGGTCGGGGCAAGACATTTGTCCTGGGTGGAGATGGGCGATATTTCAATGCCGAGGCAATCCAGACCATCATCAAGATGGCCTGCGGAAACGGTGCTGCCAAACTCATTATCGGCCAGCGTGGCCTTCTCTCGACCCCCGCCGCGTCGCATCTCATTCGCATGAACAGCGCCGATGGCGGATTCATCCTTTCTGCCAGCCACAATCCCGGTGGCATTGAGGCTGACTTTGGCGTGAAGTTCAATATCGCGAATGGCGGTCCGGCCCCCGAGGATCTCACGGACTCAATCTACAGGGCATCGCGGACTCTCAACGGATACAGGCGTGCGGAAATCCCGGATGTGGATCTCGGGCAGGTGGGCACCACACACCGGGGGGGCGATGGCCATCAGGATCGTCGATCCCGTAACGGATTATCTTGACCTGATGGAGCAGCTCTTTGACTTTGAGGCGATTCGTGATCTTTTCTCGAGCGGCTTCATGATGCGTTACGATGCCATGCATGCGGTAACAGGTCCATACGCGCACATCATTCTTGAAGACCGCCTCGGGGCACCGCGCGGGACAGTTGTGAACGGGACGCCATCGGTCGATTTTGGCGGACAGCATCCCGATCCCAACCCGATCCGGGCAAAGTCCCTGGTGACGCTGATGATGTCCGGGGATGCACCTGATTTTGGCGCGGCCTCCGACGGTGACGGAGACCGCAACATGATCCTGGGGCGCGGAAGCTACGTGACCCCCTCTGACAGTCTGGCAATCCTGGCAGCCAACGCCCGCCTGGCACCGGGATACGCAGGGGGCCTGGCCGGGATCGCCCGGTCAATGCCAACCAGCGCAGCCAGTGACCGCGTCGCCGAGTCCCTTGGGATTGGGTCTTACGAGGTTCCGACCGGCTGGAAATTCTTCAGCAATCTTCTCGATGCCGGGCTGGTCTCAATCTGCGGTGAGGAAAGTGCGGGAACCGGCTCGAATCATGTGCGTGAAAAAGACGGCCTGTGGGCCGTCCTGCTCTGGCTCAACATTATCGCAAAACGCAATCTCCCGGTCGCAGACATCCAGATTGATCACTGGCGCAAATTCGGACGCAACTACTATTCCCGGCATGATTTCGAGGAGGTCCGGCACGAGAAAGCTGCCGAGCTTGCTGATGCACTGGCCAAAACCCTCAAGGATCTGCCGGGGCAGAACTTTGCCGGTCTGACAGTCCAAACCGCCAGGATGTTCACATATGTTGATCCGGTTGATGGCTCCATCAGCAGCAATCAGGGTGTCTGCATCCACTTCGACGGTGGCGGAAGAGCAGTTCTTCGTCCGTCCGGAACCAGTGCCGATGGTGTCACGCTGAGGCTCTATCTGGAGACATATGAAGCGAGGGATGGCAACCTGCTCAGAACCCCCCAATCTGCACTCATGACCATTCGTGATGCCGCATGCGGAATTTTTCGACTTGAAGAGTATCTTGGGCGGACAGTGCCAGCCATTGTGACATGAGAGTGCCCCGGATCGTTCCTGCTCTCCCCTGAGCCTGCCTCCGGAGTGGCGCATTGACACCGGCGTGATTCAGAAAAGTTTTGGTGCAGAACTCAAACGCTCAAGTCGCAACAGCAGAATGACGATCAGAAGTGCCATGACTGCGCTGGCAAGCATGGTAAGGTAGAGCGGGGCGGGTCCGCTCTCGTCGGTCAGGAGCACGCCGACCAGACTGGCAAGCAGTGCGCCGCCGCCAATCATGATTGCCCCGCCAATCCCACTGGCGGAGCCGGCAAGTTGAGGCCGGACCGACATCATTCCCGCCATCGCATTGGGCATGAGCTGGCCGTTGCCAAGACCGATCAGGATCGCAAATCCAAAGAAACCGATCGGGTGTTCAACGCCGATCAGATAACAGAGAACGATTCCGAGTGGCCCAAGTGTGCAGGTCAGCGCACCGGACAGCATCATCCGGTTCAAGCCAAACCGGATCGAGTAGCGGCCCGAGATGTAATTCCCGATCATATAACCAAAAGCGGCCATACCGAAGTAAAATCCAACCTCGGATGCCGTCAGCCGGAAAAACCGGGTGCCGACGAATGGCGAGCCTCCAAGATAGGCGAAGAAGGTTCCGGAAGCGAAACAGGATGCCAGGGTATAGGCCCAGAAACGGCGGGAGCGAAACAGTTCCGGATACGCCTGGATTTGGCCGAAAAGGCTTGTGTATGCTCCGGTTGCGGTTTCTCCACAGTCAACCACGATCAGGACAAGGAGGAGGACACCAAGCACAATCAGCATGGCAAAACTGGCCTGCCACCCGTAGAGCCCATCCAATGTCCCACCGATCATCGGCCCGATCATCGGTGCGAGCGCCATCCCCATCGTTACATAGCCAATCATGGAGGCGGCCTGGGTCGGAGGATGGGTGTCCCGAATGATGGCGCGGGAGAGGACGAGCCCGCCGGCGATGACCGATTGCACCATTCGAAACAGCAGAAAGAGTTCAACCGTCGGGGCAAGCATGCACCCGATTGTTGCAATGAGGAAGATGGTGATGGTCCAGAGCACCAGTGTCCGGCGACCATAGCGATCCGACAGGGGGCCGATAACAACATGAAGCACAGCATTGACAAAGAGGTAGGCAGGCACCGAGAGCTGCATCAACTGATAGCTTGTCCTGAACCATTCCGTCATGTTGGGCAACGACGGCAGGAAGATCGTCATCGACAGCGCCGGAACGGCTGCTAGGAGGGTCAGTGTAACGATATGGGGTGGGGTCTGCCGATCAAACATAGTGCTGCATCAGATAAGGATCATGGACGAAAATCCCACTCAAAACTTCAGGATTGAGGATCTCCGGCCCCGTTTGAAGGCCACAGCACAGCCCGCAGCAACTCTCGCAGCGTCAATACCGACCCAACAGCCCCACGGACAACCATCGGCCCTGCGATCGGGGAAGGGTTCCCACGCTCCCGGGCACTCTTCGGATTTGGTCATGTCTTCCTCCCCGATTCAACGTCTGCAACAGGCCAGCCCTCCTGAAGCGGTACGCATGATCAGCCCGCCTGTCCAGCTTCACACGGCATTCTGCTCGCCAATCCCCGCAAAGCCGGACACGTACCGCACCGGCAAGGCGCACACCATCAATCAGGCTGATATTCAGCCCGGGCACCCACACCGATTCCATATCCTGCCAGACCACATCGCCTTCATCTTCCCACACACCAGCTGCAGCTGTAAGCAGGTTGGCTGGCGCCCTCGCCTCCCCTGCCGAACCCCGAACGCAAGGATCATGCCGCCATCGCCATCCATGCCCATTGCACCGCTGGAGGAATCGGCTCCATGCAGCCTCACAAC
>JAPOSK010000010.1 GCA_026709725.1 Paracoccaceae bacterium
CCGGATGCCGACAAAGGCTTTCCAGTTCCTGTCGGTCTTGTTGTCTGTCATGGCGGACCCGGAACTCTGTCAGTCCCTGATCATGCATGGTCTGCCAGAATCGCACCGGACCAACATCACACCGGGCCCCAGTCAGTGCTCCGGCGAAAACGCCGCCCCATCTTCCGAATGTTCTCGCAGTGACCCCGATCCATGCCGCCTTCCGGGCCGTGACTCCGCCTCCTTGCATGGTCGGTTCATTGGGCACGGCGAATCCCCAGGGTTTGTGACCGGGAATCAGGGAGAGGGCTCCCCATCGGACATCCCCTCCCTCGGAGGACAGCACGGGGATCCCTCCGATGACGCACCCGCACGCCGCATCACCCTCTGCCAGAACAACCCTCTGCCCGAACAGAAGAGGTCGCCGCCCCAGGGGAGACCGCCACCCCTCTGAATGAGTGTGGGCCGCACGGTCACTGATGCCCTGCTCTCCTGCCTCCGCATCCCGCACGCTCTTCCCGGAAGGAGGGGAGGGCCGTCCGGCCCATGACGCGATCAGATCCGTCATGCCCCCCCATGATCATCATTCCGGGCTGCAACACTCGCGGGCGCATGGGCCCGGATGGCGGCCACCTGGCGACTGCCCGGGACTGCCCGGTCAGTCAATGACAACGGGCTCCGCCTGGCACGGGCGGCCTGATTCGGCCGAATCAGGCCAGGAGCCAAGGGGTTTCAGGAGATGTCACGAAAAGTCGGCCATGGGAGAATCACTCCCCTGCCGCATCAACAGGCTTGCAAAATCTGCGGCAATGCCGCAGGATGTTCCCGATGAATTCCATTGTGACCGTGACCTGAGAGCGTGCCGTTCGCCGACTGCTGCCCGAGTTCATTCAAAAGGCAAGAGGGCATGGGGAGGGAGACATGGATATGAAGGCCGGGCGAATTGTCGCCCTGCGTCGGCGGATGAGGCCGGGCCGGAGGATGCCTGATCGGGCGGTGTGTGCATCGCTGATGGTCATTGACCGGGAGCCGGATGCCATCGCGTCGGCACCCGTGCCGTCACTGGATGCGGCAGGACGGAAGCGACCCCTCTGATGCGTCAGTCCCGGGAAGACAAACCGGTCGGTGCTGTCTGGCGGCGTGTGTGTGATCTCGCACCGGAATATCACGCCCTTGCCCATGACGGTGCCCGCAGGGCCGCTGAGCGCTGGCGGGGGGTGCGCGCACGGCTTGAGAGCACGAAGACGGACCGGACGGGTATGGATATCTGGCTGCGTGAACAACGCCGTGCCTTCGCCATCGAGACGGGCCAGATTGAGGATTTGTATCTGCTGCGCCGGGGTGTCACCGAAACGCTGATCGCTGAAGGGTTTGAGAATGTCCGCGGTGTGCATTCAGTCAGCAGTATCGGCGATGAAACGCTGAAAGGGTTGCTTGTGGACCAGGAGGCGGCCCTGGAAATGGTCTTTTCCCTTGTGAAGAATGAGCGCCCGCTGACCGCATCGGCGATCAAGGAGTGGCATGCCCTGCTCACACGCCATCAGGACACGGCCACCGGCAGGTCGCCCACGGGCCGGCGGGTTGCCATTCCGCTCCTGAAGGGCATGTGGAAGATCCGGCCCAACAACCCCGTTCGTCAGGACGGTTTTGTCCACGAATACTGTCCACCGGAGCAGGTCCAGTCCGAGATCGACCGGTTCCTTGCCATGCATGCGGGTCACCATGCGCTTGATCTCGCACCGGAGACAGAGGCCGCCTGGCTGCACCACGAGTTTGTCCGGATTCATCCGTTTCAGGATGGCAACGGGCGCATCTCACGCCTGCTGATGGCCTATGCCTATGCCAGGGCCGGCGAGTTTCCGCCGGTGATCCCGGCGGAAAACAAGCTTGCCTACATCAATGCGCTTGAGGAGGCTGACGAGGGTAATTTTGGAGCGCTCGTCGAATACCTCGGTGATCTGGCCGCACCGCGTTCCAACGAAGCCGCTCTTCGCGCTGAAGGAATTCTGCGTGGCCGCGACCATTACCGCCATGGCAATGGCGGGGTCACCAGGGACGGGACCTATCATCCTCCCGTTGAGGGATTGCCGCTGGAGCGTGAACCGCTCCCGCTTCACAACGCGGTTCGGGACGGTGATCTTGATGCATTGCACAGTCTCCTTGATGCCGGTGAGCACCCCGATACACTCGAGCAGATGCCTGACAGCAGACCGACGACCGCTCTCCAGCTGGCAGCAGGAGAGGGGAAGACGGAAGTCGTGCGGATCCTGCTTGAAGCCGGTGCCAGAACCGACATCACCGATGTCGAAGGCTGGACGGTTCTGCATGTCGCCGCGCAACATGCGGGCCCGGACACCGTGCAGCTCCTCATTGCGGCAGGAGCTGACGTCGGGGCACGTGGCCCGGACAACGCCACCGCCCTTCATCTGGCTGCCCGGCGAGGGGATGCCGATGCGGCATCCGCGATCATCGGGATTTTGCTTGATGCCGGTGCCGGGCCACTCCTGGAGGATGACGAAGGACACACGCCACGCTCAGCTGGGCGGAGGAACCCGGCTCTTGCCTGAACGGCGGGCCTGGAGCGATTGGGCGCGGCAAGCGGACAGGCTGGGCCTGGGCCCGAGTGATTTCCGGGCCCTGAGACGGTTTGACAGGACATCCTGTTCCGTTGTCACCTGGACGTTTTAATGGGATTGCGAATCCACACATCAGCCATATGGGAACGACACCCCCTGCCGCATCAACAGGCTTGCAAAATCTGCGGCAATGCCGCAGGATGTTCCCGATGAATTCCATTGTGACCGTGACCTGAGAGCGTGCCGTTCGCCGACTGCTGCCCGAGTTCATTCAAAAGGCAAGAGGGCATGGGGAGGGAGACATGGATATGAAGGCCGGGCGAATTGTCGCCCTGCGTCGGCGGATGAGGCCGGGCCGGAGGATGCCTGATCGGGCGGTGTGTGCATCGCTGATGGTCATTGACCGGGAGCCGGATGCCATCGCGTCGGCACCCGTGCCGTCACTGGATGCGGCAGGACGGAAGCGACCCCTCTGATGCGTCAGTCCCGGGAAGACAAACCGGTCGGTGCTGTCTGGCGGCGTGTGTGTGATCTCGCACCGGAATATCACGCCCTTGCCCATGACGGTGCCCGCAGGGCCGCTGAGCGCTGGCGGGGGGTGCGCGCACGGCTTGAGAGCACGAAGACGGACCGGACGGGTATGGATATCTGGCTGCGTGAACAACGCCGTGCCTTCGCCATCGAGACGGGCCAGATTGAGGATTTGTATCTGCTGCGCCGGGGTGTCACCGAAACGCTGATCGCTGAAGGGTTTGAGAATGTCCGCGGTGTGCATTCAGTCAGCAGTATCGGCGATGAAACGCTGAAAGGGTTGCTTGTGGACCAGGAGGCGGCCCTGGAAATGGTCTTTTCCCTTGTGAAGAATGAGCGCCCGCTGACCGCATCGGCGATCAAGGAGTGGCATGCCCTGCTCACACGCCATCAGGACACGGCCACCGGCAGGTCGCCCACGGGCCGGCGGGTTGCCATTCCGCTCCTGAAGGGCATGTGGAAGATCCGGCCCAACAACCCCGTTCGTCAGGACGGTTTTGTCCACGAATACTGTCCACCGGAGCAGGTCCAGTCCGAGATCGACCGGTTCCTTGCCATGCATGCGGGTCACCATGCGCTTGATCTCGCACCGGAGACAGAGGCCGCCTGGCTGCACCACGAGTTTGTCCGGATTCATCCGTTTCAGGATGGCAACGGGCGCATCTCACGCCTGCTGATGGCCTATGCCTATGCCAGGGCCGGCGAGTTTCCGCCGGTGATCCCGGCGGAAAACAAGCTTGCCTACATCAATGCGCTTGAGGAGGCTGACGAGGGTAATTTTGGAGCGCTCGTCGAATACCTCGGTGATCTGGCCGCACCGCGTTCCAACGAAGCCGCTCTTCGCGCTGAAGGAATTCTGCGTGGCCGCGACCATTACCGCCATGGCAATGGCGGGGTCACCAGGGACGGGACCTATCATCCTCCCGTTGAGGGATTGCCGCTGGAGCGTGAACCGCTCCCGCTTCACAACGCGGTTCGGGACGGTGATCTTGATGCATTGCACAGTCTCCTTGATGCCGGTGAGCACCCCGATACACTCGAGCAGATGCCTGACAGCAGACCGACGACCGCTCTCCAGCTGGCAGCAGGAGAGGGGAAGACGGAAGTCGTGCGGATCCTGCTTGAAGCCGGTGCCAGAACCGACATCACCGATGTCGAAGGCTGGACGGTTCTGCATGTCGCCGCGCAACATGCGGGCCCGGACACCGTGCAGCTCCTCATTGCGGCAGGAGCTGACGTCGGGGCACGTGGCCCGGACAACGCCACCGCCCTTCATCTGGCTGCCCGGCGAGGGGATGCCGATGCGGCATCCGCGATCATCGGGATTTTGCTTGATGCCGGTGCCGGGCCACTCCTGGAGGATGACGAAGGACACACGCCACGCTCAGCTGGGCGGAGGAACCCGGCTCTTGCCTGAACGGCGGGCCTGGAGCGATTGGGCGCGGCAAGCGGACAGGCTGGGCCTGGGCCCGAGTGATTTCCGGGCCCTGAGACGGTTTGACAGGACATCCTGTTCCGTTGTCACCTGGACGTGTTGAGTTGCTGATCCGGGCAATGAGAAGGGAGGGCTGTCTCCTGCGTGATTGACGGGGTTGGAGATTCTGCCCCTGAGGAGCAGAATTGGTTGGCATGAGCAGAATCCGGGACCCGGGGATTTTAATTCTGTCATCGATCCGTGCGGGATACCGCCCATTCTGAGACGCCCTGCCAGCCTGTCACGGGTGAAATGGGTGAGAGGATGTCGGATTTGAAAGGTCGGAGAACTGCACGGTCCCCGTGTGTTTCACTTTTCATCTGACAAACTGTATGGCATCACAATCTGACAAGTAGTGGAGTTCAAGCAATGAACAGAATCAAATCGCGTGTGTTGACATGCCTGATCGCATTTACGCTTCCCTTAACCCTGTCCCTGGGTGCAGCGGCGGAACCGCTGAAGGTGGGCTTTGTCTATGTGGGACCGATTGGTGATTTCGGTTGGACATATGAGCATGACATCGGTCGCCGGGCTGTGGAAGAGGCATTGGGAGACAAGGTCGAGACCAGCTATGCCGAGAGCGTTCCCGAAGGTGCCGACGCCGAACGGGTCATGACCCAGATGGCACTTTCCGGACACAAGCTCATCTATGCAACGTCCTTTGGGTATATGGATCCAACGATCAATGTCGCCGAGAAGTTCCCGGACGTAAGGTTTGAGCACGCAACCGGCTACAAGCGGGCCCCGAATGTATCCACGTATTCGGCTCGATTCTACGAAGGACGGACTGTCATTGGCCACATTGCCGGCCATATGACCGAAAGCAATGTTGTCGGCTACATTGCGTCTTTCCCGATCCCCGAAGTCGTGCGCGGAATCAATTCGGCATATCTTGCTGCCAAGAAAGTGAACCCCGATGTCGAATTCAAGATTGTGTGGGTCTTCACGTGGTTTGATCCTGCAAAGGAGGCCGATGCCGCTCGTGCGTTGATTGATCAGGGAGCCGATGTCATCATGCAGCATACCGACTCTCCGGCTGCCATGACCATCGCTGAAGAAAGCGGCATTTATGCCTTTGGTCAGGCCTCCGATATGAAGCAGTTCGGTCCAACGGCACGGCTGAGTTCAATTATCGACGATTGGGCACCATACTACATTGAGCGCACGCAGGCTGTGCTCGACGGTACATGGGAATCGACCGATACGTGGCACGGCATCAATGAGGGCATGGTTGGGATCGGTGAGTTTTCCAACCGCATTCCTGCCGATGTTCGTGCCTCTGCCGGGGAAATCGTTGATGCGCTTGCCGCTGGCACAATGCACTCCTTTGAAGGCCCGATCAATCGTCAGGATGGCTCGGTCTGGCTTGAGGCCGGAGAGCGGGCCGATGACGGGACACTCCTTGGCATGAATTTCTATGTTGAGGGTATTGAGGGAGAGATTCCGCAGTAAGCCGGAGCCGCGCAAGGGAATGAAGCCCGTGTCCGGCCTGCAGTGTCACTGATGCAGGCCGGACAGTCCGCAGACGATCATGCCGGTCATCACCCCGATGGTCGGGGCTTCATTGATCTGATGCCGCCAGCCGTCAGGGTTCCCGTCATGGCGGAGTTGCCCGTTGTGATGCATTCGGCATCCTGGTGCGGATGCAGCCCCCGCGGGCACCGTATTCAGAATCGCTTCCGATGGTGTGAAACCGCATGATGCAGACACAGAAAAGACCAACGCGCAATGCAAAGGC